>CANQYK010000018.1 GCA_947628065.1 uncultured Bacilli bacterium
TCGAACTGAAGGCATCAAAAAATGGAGCGTTTTAATTACTCCATAATTGGAACTTTTATTTTTGGAAAGTCCCTATAAAGTAATCTTCTCCTAGTTGTTTCTTATTCTTTAATATCTAGCTATCCAAATTATTTTTTCTCTCCTCATAAACAAAGAAAAGCCATATCTTCCACTACATTGATGAAAAAGAGCAGAAAGTCATCTACATACAATATGCATCATAATTTCAAAAAATCAAAAGAACCTTATTTGGTTACTTTGCTCATTTCATTCCTTTTTTAAATCTTTTAATCCAACCTATGATCAATAAAAATTCTCTCTTTTGCTATTTCTTCACCTTTCATTTTTATAGGATACTATAAAGTTTAAAAGGAATACCCAAATCAGTTCACCAGTAAATACTGCGACTGAATCGATAGGTATTCCTTTTATGAGTGGTAATATATTACAAAAAAAATAAAATGTCAATATAATATAACATAACGATAACTCCTTATAAACGAATGAAAAATCAATACTAGAAAAATTTTTCCGAAAAGAAAAAATTAAAATACTACTCACCCATATTGGTTGCCGATATGCAAAGGTATTTTCTAAATTGTCAAAATTTAATATAAAATATTGTATCAAGAACAATCGTTTGATAGAATTACTTTAGGAACATTTAATAGTTGGGTGATTGCCAAACTTCATGAAAGAAGGGAGGCGATAGTATGAATAAGAAGGATTTTTTAATTCTATCTTTAATCATTCTTATCTTCCTATTAGTATTATTACTATTTATAGTTTTAATATGAAAGAAAATCACCTAACTCAAGCTTTGAATTAGGTGAACCATCTTATATGGCAACACTCAACATTAGCGCATTGAATGTTCCTTTTTTATTTTATGCAAGTTTCCTTGACAAATACATAATAACATAAAAACGTACTTTCATCAAGTACGTTTTCTATTTTGACTCAAATTTTCTGAGTTTCTTATTAAACTGGTGCGTTTGCAAAAGGGGTTATACACACTTTTAAAAACAAATTTTTGTATCTGATACATTCATTATATTGCTTTAATAATACTAAATCAATATATTAAAATGATTTTTTACTAGATAATCATCTTCCACTACATTAATGAAAAAGAACAAAAAGTCATCTACATACATATGCAAGTGTATTTTCTAAATTATTAAAATTTAATATAAAAGAATTGTACCAAGAACATTTGTTTGTTATAATGTTATTGGATACATTTGAAATATATCAGATGCTTTCCCTTTCTATTTATCCTATGATAAAAGAAAGGTGGTGGTATTTATGACAAAAAGAGAAGTTTCTCAATTTATTATAATATTACTCCTATTCTTAGTCGTAATCATTTTACTTCTAAAATAGCAAAAGCATCTGATCTCAACGTTTGTTGATTTCAGATGCACTCCATTAGGGATAACATCTGATTCACACAATCAAATGTATCCTTTTTATTTTATGCAAGTTTCCTTGACAAATACATAATAACATAAAAACGTACTTTCATCAAGTACGTTCTCTATTTTTACTCGAATTCTTCGAGTATCAATCAATCTGGTGCCGAAACCAGGAATCGAACCCGGAACCTACTGATTACAAATCAGTTGCTCTACCAATTGAGCTATTTCGGCATAATGGTGGGCGATTAGGGACTCGAACCCCAGACCCCCTGCTTGTAAGGCAGATGCTCTAACCAACTGAGCTAATCGCCCGAAATACCAATTGACAATATTAACTATACCAAGTTATTTCTATCTTGTCAATAAAATTTCTCATTTTTTTAATTTTTCTCGTTCGATCCAAAAATCAAGAGAACGCGCTAAATTCTTGAAACCGGATTCTGTCTCTTCTATCTTACTTCCCCTTTTTTTCATAATACGATAATCAATATCTTTAATACTTAGTTGATACTTTCCATTTTCATATCCAATAATTTTTACTCGAATGATTTCTCCTATTGTTACATACTTAGAGATATCCGAAACAAATCGATTTGATATTTCTGATATATGAATTAAGCCAGTTCTATCTTTTCCTAATTTTACAAAAATACCATAGTTTGTTATCCCTGTTACATATCCTGTGGTAACAGTTGAAACACTTTTTGACTTATCCACCTTATGCACCCTTTCTATCCCTATTATAGCAAAAAATAAAAATAGATACAATCATCTTTACGAAAGCAATATTTTCTTATATAATAGTTTTGGTGATGAAAATGGAAAACGAAGATGTCGTACCAAGAATATTAAGTATTCTTGATGAATTAAGACCTTTCTTAATTAGTGATGGTGGTAACATTGAATTTGTAAAATTTGAAGATGGCATTGTCTATGTTAAATTATCCGGTGCTTGCGTTGATTGTGGATTCATGGATATTACTTTAAAAGATGGGATTGAACAGATGCTTATGAATGAAATTGAAGAAGTAAAAGAGGTACGTAATATGGAAGGTGATTAACCTCCTTTTTTTTCTAAGAAATCAATTTTGATCATCAAACCTTCTTCTTTTAAAGTATCATAAAGAAACTGTAGAAAATCTTCATAATCATAACTTTTTTCTAAAATAGGATAAATGGCTTTCTCTTCTTGATAACCATTGATAATATCTTCATAAACATCAAAATAAAAACTAGGAAATAAAACTCTTGCCATCAATAAATGTTTCTCATAATCACTCGATATGCTCTTTTCTATCATAGCTATGATACGTTTTTCCTCAAAACCATTAAAAAAAACAGATTTTAAATATTCGGCAAGATCTCTTACTTTATAGTCAAGAACAAGGGAAAAAGGATTGTAAAAATCAGAAAGCAATTCTTTTTCTTTTACCCTTCTATGTGCAATGGTTATAACATCCGTATTCTTTTTCTCTATTCTTTTGTTTCCTTCTTCTAAATAACTAATCGCAACCTCCGCATAACCAATGTAGTAGTCCATACTGTAATATAGTGTTGGATATTTTTTTTCAATATAATTCTTTTGATACTCAAAATAGTCAATTTTACGAGACCATAAAAAGGTCCAATTACTATGATTAAGAAGCTGATATTTCTCAAGTGCAATCGGATAATAATAATGCCTTATAACATCTTCATCTAATATATATTGGTTCTTTAAAGGAAATTGTATCAAAGCATAAGGTTTTCCATAAAACATACTAACAAACTGATTTTGGTCATTTTTTATAATTTTAGGATAGGGCATAATTCTTATCATTTCTTCATTTAGCAAACAAAGAATCTTAACTTCTTGTTCTGGTCTTGTAAGATAATAAAGAAAGTAATTACTACCTTCATGAGAAAAAAAGTAATTTCTTTTCGTTTGAATTATTTTATCCGGATAGAGGTGATAATAATAGAAAAGATTATTTTTCATGCTATCACCTCTAGTAAAACTTATGTAAAAAAGAAAAAAAAAGAACAAATTGTTCTTTTAGCGTCTTCCTCTTCCAGTAGCTCTAGTAGGCTCATCCATCGTTACCCAAGAAACAGGTGGTGTATCAAATGGATAGGTATTGCTTGATGTAAGATCAATACCTGCACTTTCTAGTGCTTTCTTTCCTGTCTCTGTCAAATTTACTTTATTGGATCCAGATACCATAATTTCTTCACATTCATTTTTTAAAGCTTCTAATTGAAGTAATTCTTTCTTAGTATCTCTTAATAAACTATTGTTTTGTCTTGTAACCTCATTGGATTTACGCATTGCTTCTTCCGTTCTATCTTTATTGGTTGTAATTTTTTCTTGTTCTTCTTTCTTTTGTCTTTCAATTGCTTCATTCTTAGCACGATATTGAGCAATTTCTTGATTCAATACAGAAAGTTGTTTTGCGTACGCTACTTGCTCTTCTGCTTCTTTTCTTCTACTTTCTGCTTCTTCTTTCCTGCGAACATTTTCGTTGTATACGTTTTCTTTTTCTTTTACCATTTGTTCTACGCGTGCTAATTCTTCATCCGTTGTTTCTCTTTCACCAATTAAATCTTCTAGTTCTCTATAGTTATTTTCACTATCCATTTTATAACGATTTCTTGCACGTTCTGCTTCTTCTACTAGTTTCTTATAATCGGTTACACCTAAAATATTATAATCTTCATAATTATTTTGTTCTCCTATTATTCCAAGATTATTCTTATCTTCCTCTGGGAAAATAGGTTCATCAAAATCAATTTCAGGTTCCTCTTCTTTCTCTTCTTCTACATCCTCTTTTAAGATTTTACTTAAATCAATATCATCTTCAGCTTTTGGAGTTAAAATTGTTCTTAGATCTTGATCTTGTTCTTCTTCTACAACATCTTTATTTAAAATAGATTTCAATTTTTCTTCCTCCTCATCCACTGTCTTTATCTCAGGATTTAATACTTGATCTTTTATCTCATCCGTATTCTTATCTAAAACATCTTCTTTTTTCATTCCATCAAAAATCTTATTGACTTCTTCTTGAATTCCTGCAGTGTCAATATCAGTAAAATCATATTTTCGATCCATTGGTTTGGCCATTTGGTTATATTGTTGTCCAACCTCATCAAAAACACGATTCATCTCATTTGATGTATCTTCAATATTTTGTGTATCAGCTATTGGATTATCACCTAAAATCTTATTCTTAACTTTATTGATAATTCTAGCAACAATTCCATTTCGTAATAAGCTTTTAAATCTCTTATCTGGAGTTTTCAACACTCTTGATGAACTTTGTAACATTCTAGAATAATAGGTATCAAACTCAGCCATTTTTTCTCTTAAGAAATCAACATTATCTTCTAGACTAGCAATTAGATTTTTTCTTTCTTCGTCTGTCAAAGTATCTTCGAATTGACTAAGAACCGCTTGTTTATCTTCCTTATTCGCATCATCTGCTAGACTTGCCATAAACTGATTTTGGGCAGCATCTGTCATAACACTACCAAAATTTTCAGCATGTTCTCTTAGTTTATTGATTCGATCAACATCTTCCATTTTTCCTGTTGCTTGTGCCAAAGAAACGGTTGCTTCTGCCTGTTTTAACATTTCTTTCATCACTTCATATTGAACTTTCGCAATTGCTTCTTGACTTTTCGCTTGAAGTTTTAATTTTCGTGCAGGTGTTACTTCTTGTACTTCTGATTCTAAATCAATAACATCAATTAAAGCTCCGTCTACTTTTGTTTTAACCTCTTCACTCATTTTTCACGCCTCCAAACTTTTGATTTTTATTGTGATAATTTACGCAATACATCTTTTACTCGATTCCATTCTTCTTCATTTTCTACTCCCAATAATTGTGGAGTACCATTGGTTCTGTCAACATAAGAAACATAAACAGTTACATTGCCATTTTCATCTTTTTCATTTTTAGTATAGACAACATATTCTCTTTTTGTATCCTTGAATTCAAAAGCAATAACAACTTCTACCTCATCGATAGACCCGTCCTCTTTTACAATTGACATGATTTTTTTTTCTTCATTTACCATAGTATTTCCTCCCTTTACTATTCTACATAATTAAATGATAACACAAAAAAAGAAAATAGAAAAGACTTATTTTCGTTTTTTTAATAAAAAAATTTTCGCACCATAGCTACAATAATCCCTAATATAGGAAGAAAGTCCTTTGATATCATTAAATTCTCTTACTTTTTTGTTGTTAGAATCATAAAATCCTTTTAGTCGTAATTTGTCATAAGAATAATCCCCGCAAAGGTAATCATAATCAATAAAATAGTCGGTTATCTTCTCCTTGACAGATTCTATGTCAAAACAATCATCATCCCTTACCAATTCATATTCTTGATTTAATAATTCAATCATAACGTCCTCCAACTACATTTTATCATATTTAAGGGAAAATAGAAAGCGTTTGTTTTGTTTTCTCATCGTTATAATCTTGATAATAAAAGGGAACTTTTCCTTCTATGATCGATGAGACAAGAGGAATAGAAGATGATAGAACTACTTCTTTCGCCGTATGTGGCATTGTGATTTGTTCTGTTATCGTTACTTTAATGGATAATTCAACCAAAGCATTGTTCATACCATAAGAACTTACCTTAGATTCTAAATTACTCTCAACACTACCTACAAAAGAAAACCGAATGGGAATAACACTACTTGTTCCAACAAGCAAAGAATTGCCAAGTAAAACACCCAAAGGGATCTCACAGACAACACCATTTTTTAAGGATGCAAAAGAAACTCCTTTTAAGGCGTTGGATAAGGCAATATCTTTGGTATTTCCATCTTCCAAAGCAAGAAGGCGCTTTCTTGCTTGTTCATTCACATCTTTTAAAAGTTTATTTACCTCTTCTGTATTAAAATTAATCATTTCAAGTTCATTGTCACTGTTTCTTTGTACTTGATACAAATTAGGAATCACAACTTTTTCTCTTACAACATCATCAAGAATAACAGATGCGATTCGCTTTGTTTCAATACTAGCATAGCGAACAATTACTTTCTCTAACTTTTTTCCGGTTAAAAGAATAAGAAAAAAGCTTATTATAAAAGCAAGAGACAATACTTTACTTAAAAAGATGAGATAAGATTTTTGTTTTTTCTTTTTTAATTTTATTCTAGCATTCATTAATGCAATCGAACCAAAATAACATCTTCTCCGATTCGCTCTATATTGTTCCATGCTACCTCAGTATCCATACCACGATTCATAAATGACATTACTTTTTTGTTTGGTTCTACAACAAGAGATAGAATCGCACCTGTCTTCTCATCAATTTTAACATCGATAATATTTCCAATGTTTCTACCATCAGTTGTATTTACAATATCCTTACTTTGCAAATCAGATAATCTCATCTTCTCACCTACTATTATATAAGTATGAAAAAAAAGAAGATTCTATGAGATGTTACTTTAATATTTTCTTTAACTGTTTAATGGCATTTTTTTCTAATCTTGATACTTGAGCTTGACTAATGGATAATTCATCAGCAATTTCCATTTGGGTCTTCCCTATTACAAACCGCTCATCTAAAATATGACGTTCTCGGTCATTCAAACTAAGGATTGCGTCTTCCGTTGTTAAACGATTCTCCATCTCTTTTCCTGTTTTCTTCTTATCTTCAATTTGATCACACAAATAAATGGTATCGCCTCCATCATTATAAATGGGTTCAAACATCGAAACAGGATCTTTTAGTGCATCAAGGGCATGAACAATATCATAGGTTGTAACCCCTAATTCTTTGGCTAATACTTCTTCCGTTGGTTCACTACCATGAAGCATAAACCATTCATCTTTTAATTTTAACGTCTTATAAGCCAAATCTTTCGTTGATCGACTAACACGAATACTGTTATTATCTCTTAAGTATCGTTTGATTTCTCCTAAAATCATTGGAACAGCATAGGTTGAAAATTTTACATTTTGTCCCAAATCAAAATTATCAATGGCTTTGACAAGTCCAATACAGCCAACTTGAAACAAGTCATCTAAGTTTTCCCTTCCACTTTTAAACCTTCTTAAAATACTAAAAACAAGTTTTAAATTTCCATATACAAGATCATTTCGAGCGAAAGGATCGCCTTCTTTCATCTTTTTAAATAACGCGGTCATTTCTTCTTGGGTTAAAACTTTTAATTCATTGGTATTAACACCACTAATTTCTACTTTATGGTTTGCCATTTTATCATCTCCTATCTCTATAATGATAGAAAGATAGATTTTTTATACTATTATTTTTTAAGTAACATACGAAAAGAAGATGGTTCCCTGCTTTCAAAAGTAAGGATTTCTTTTGTAATAGGGTTTTCTATTGTTAGCTTCGAGTGATGAAGGTAGAGTCTTGGGCACTTTTCTTTTTCTCCATATTTCTTATCCCCTACAACAGGATTGTTTAAGTGCGCTAAAACAACTCGAATTTGATTCTTTCTTCCTGTTTTTAAAGCTACTTTAATATGAGTATATTTTTCATGATATGATAATGCTTCTATTGAAGTAATCGCTTTTTTTCCTTTCTTTTCATCAACTACTTTTACTTTGTAGTTGGAATCTTCTTGTAAATAACAAACATGATTTTTTATACTTTCTCTTCTTCCATGAACAATTGCTCGATACTCTCTTACTTTCGCATAACGATCCCAATTATCTTGTAATAAGTGTTTTATTTTCTCATTCTTCACAAAGACCAAAACACCAGAGGTATCTTTATCAAGACGATGTAAAATAAATAGTTTCTCCCCTTTTTTTCTATTCTTAACAAACTCTCGCATCATATGATATGCTGTTTTTTCTTTTTCTTTGTCCGTTCCAATGGTTAAAAGACCAGAAGGCTTTTCCACCACTAAAAAACACTTATCTTCATATAAGATTGGCAAAGGACTTTTTTTATGCGTTTTAGCTTCTTTTTGAATACTAATAATATCACCAGCTGACACTTTATAATTATATTTTGTTCTTCTAATTCCATTTACCATAACGGCACCAGACTTTAAATAGTTCTTTATTTTTTTATTACTAAAATCTTTAAATTCTTCTAATAATATGGAAAGTAGTTCTCCATCTTTTAATACTTTTCTCTTCATTTTTTATCCTTTCTCGTTTTTATTTCTAACAATTGCAATACCAGTACTAATAATTGATATGATATTCGTAATAACACCAGCAATTGATAAAACACATATATTATAACAAAGCCATAGAAAATAGCAAAAGAAAGCCGTTTTTCTTACTAGTTTATCATTTCCATTCCAAATCGCAATAACATAAATCATTGCAGCAAGCAGTGGAAAAAGGGAAAATATGTTTTGATAAAAAAGAACGGAAGATAGAAGATAAAGAAAAAGAAAAACAATAAGACCTCCTTTTAAAGGAAGATGATACTTTTCCTTTATTACGATGGTTGTATCGCGTAAAATAGCAAGAAATTTGGTAACACAACCACTAAAGGCACCAAGAAAAAAGTAATGAAAAAAATTAAGAATATTAGAGATTACCATTACGATTAATATATCTTTTTTCTTCTTTTTATGGTATGCCAAAAGAGAAAGAAAAAAAGCAAAAAAAGATAAGAGCTGTATAAGCCAAAAGAAAATACTAAATCTCATCTTCCGTCTCTTCCTTAATCCAGTTTAAATAATCCCTATGATTACTAGTCATAGAAAAAATAGCAAATTCAAAACATTCATAACTATGGATCTTCTTTATGGTAGAATAAATAGCATCAACCAAGCTTTCTCTTGTTTTCATAAATAATAAATATTCTTTACTACTTTCTAATTTTCCCTTCCATCTCCATTTACTACTACTTTCAACAACTTGACAACCACTTACTAATCTTTTGTCTAATAAAGTATTCATTGCTTCCTCTACTTCTTTTCTTTGATCAAAGGCAACTTCAATCATACAATATTTATTTTTCATCCACATTCTCCTTCTTTTCTCCTATTTTAACACAAATAGGAAAAAAAATAAAAAAACTATAAAAAAATGCTTGATTTTCTCTTAGTTCTTTGTTATTCTATTGTTGCAAGCCGAGAAAGACTTGCCAAAAAGTTTATTTTTTGATAAAATAAATATTGTCATTTATATGGGCTTGTAGCTCAGTTGGTTAGAGCGCTCGCTTGATAAGCGAGAGGTCACAGGTTCAAGTCCTGTCAGGCCCACCATAATATGTGCCTCAATAGCTCAGTTGGTTAGAGCACTTGACTGTTAATCAAGGGGTCCTAGGTTCAAGTCCTAGTTGAGGCGCCATTTTTTTGGCCAGTTGGTGAAGTGGCTTAACACACTGCCCTTTCACGGCAGCATTCACGGATTCGAATTCCGTACTGGTCACCAAAAAGAAATTAATCCTCTCCTTGAGGGGATTTCTTTTTAAAAGAGATATGGAATTAGGTAGTTTTTATTAGAAAAAGAAATTAAATAACAAATAATAACTAGTTTTTTAATTTTTAACTTTTTCTAATCTTATTTTTCAATTTTAAAAAAATGTTAGTAAATCTTTTATAATACACACTTATTATATCGTCAACTACTTTTTTAATTCCATATCTCTTTTATTTTTTTTAGAAAACAAGTTGACAACTTTTCCATTTTACGGTAGTATTATAACTACGGAAGCGTTTTGGAGACATACTCAAGAGGCTGAAGAGGCGCCCCTGCTAAGGGTGTAGGATGGGCAACTGTCGCGAGGGTTCAAATCCCTCTGTCTCCGCCATTTAAAAATAAATCGTTTGAAAAGCGATTTTTTTATTGTCCTTTTTTTTATCCCTTGCTATAATAGAAAACAGTTTGAGGTGATAGAATGCAATTACATATTGGTTTTATTGTAAAACAAAAAAACATTAATTTTCATACTCAAAAGATCTATCAATTTTTAGATGCTTGTGCTATCGAAACAAGAGAGGATCATCAATTTTTTTGTCATAGTGGAAAATATAATGGTACGATAATACAAAGTATTGAGCAAAAAACAAGTGATAATGATATTTATTGCTGCAGTCTACCTGATAATATGATTAAAGAATTTATGGAAGATTTACATATCACATCGTTTCAAAATGTAATAGATGAAATAAGAAATCTTTATCATAATAATTATTTTGTTTATAAAGATAATTTAAGATTGATTGAAGATGAGAAAATGATCATGAAATGCAAAGTTGCTTTTAAAGAAGAAGAAAAAGAAGAAAAAAAAATAGATGCATCCTTTTCTTCTTTCCAAATCGAAGAGAAATATAAAAAGTTAAAGGAATATATTTTTGGACAAGATGAACAATTAAAAATATTTTTATCTTGTTTTATTCGAAATCAAAATTTAATTGGCCTTGGTTTTGACGATGAAATGATTGCTGGATTAAAATCAAATATCTTGCTTATTGGTACGACAGGTGTTGGGAAAACCTATATGATCAAACAAATTACCAAACTGTTTGATGTACCCCTTGTGATAGAAGACGCGACACGTTATACGAGTTCTGGTTTTACTGGAGAAGATGTGGATAATATGATTCGTAATTTATACGTTAAAAGTGGAAAGAACAAAGATCTAGCAGAACTTGGTGTTATCTATATTGACGAGTTTGATAAACTTTGTAAACCCGATGAAGGAAGCAATATCGCAACCATCGCCGTTCAACAAGAATTATTAAAACTAGTAGAAGGTACAACACTTTTTATCTCTACTAACAATCATTCCAATGTTGGAGGATTTACGTTTGATACTAGAAAAGTTACCTTTATTTTAGGAGGGGCATTTGATGGAATCAAAGATATTATTGATAAAAGATGTAAGAAAAAAACATTAGGATTTCAAACAGAAAAAGAAGAAATAGTACAAGATACTACCATTCAAAAAGAAGATTTAAAAGAATATGGTATGATTTTAGAGTTAATCGGTAGAATGACAAACTTTATTACGTTAAAAGAGCCAGAAAAAGAAGATTTAAAAAATGCTTTCTTATATTCAAAAGCAAGTTCTCTTAACCTTTCAAAAGCGTATTTTGAAGCCAATGGAATAACAGTTGAGTTTGATGATGCCTTTGTTGATGCTGTTGCTGTCAAGTCGCTTTCTCTAAAAACAGGATATCGTGGACTAAACCAAACCTTAAATGCGATTGTTGAGAAAGAACAGTTTAATATTATGTCTGGAAAAACAAAAGTTTTAAAATTAACCAAACAAAAAATAAAACCTCCTACTTCAGAATAAGAGGTTTTTTTCTTCTTTTTTTTAATCCTTTCTCTAGCAAATATTCAAAGAAGCGATATAACTGATGAGAGAAAAACATAAGCCAAAAGGTAAGAAGAATCATAATATTATTAAAGTAAGTAATCGAAAACAAAGTCGTTAAATTAAAGATGGCATAAAGAAACAAATAAAACATAGATCCAAATAAAAGAAGTCGGATACGATTAAAAGGTCTTGATATTTTATAAAGCAAAAGAAAGGATGTATAACCAGTTAAAGTAAGACAAAGCGTTGAAATTTTCGCATAAGTTAAATGAAAGATGCTTCCTGCTAAGGCAATCAGTAAGATATTACAAACAATAGTAAAAGCAGGTGGAGCTGATTTTTTTAAAACATTGACTAAGAAATGTCCCTTTACTCTTTCTTTGTTTGGCTCCAGTGCCAAAACAAACGATGGAATTCCAATGGTTACAACACTAGCAAGTGTTAACTGAACTGGAATAAAGGGATAAGACATTTCAATAAATAGGAAAAGAAATGCTAAAAGTCCTGCATAAATAGTCTTTACCAAAAATAAGGAAGAGGATCTTTCTAAGTTATTAATACTTCTTCTTCCCTCTAATACAACACTTGGAAGGGACGCAAAATTAGAATCCAATAAAATTAATTGTGAAACACTTCTTGCGGCATCACTTCCACTTGCCATTGCAATAGAACAATCTGCTTCCTTTAGGGCAAGACAATCGTTTACACCATCCCCTGTCATGGCAACAGTATGCCCATTTTCTTTTAACGATTCAATTAATAAATGTTTCTCATCTGGTTTTACTCTTCCAAAAACATCATAAACAAGCGCTGCTTTTTTAATTTCTTCCTCTCCTTTTAAGGTTGATAAATCAATCATTTTTAAGTTTTCTCCAACCCCTGCTCTTTTGGCAATGTTTAAAACGGTCATTGGATTATCCCCAGAAATAATCTTTACATTGACACCTTGTTCTTTAAAATATTTTAGGGTATCTGGTGCTTCTTTTCTTATTTTATCTTGTAAAAGAATAAAACCAAGCGCTTCTATTTTCTTTTCTTTCTTTGCTAATACAACAACCCTACTCTCTTTGGTATATAAATCTAATTCTTTTTGATATTTCTTTCCATGGTTTGGAAGCACAAACTCTGGTGCCCCTAGTAAATAAGTGGTAACGTCATCCATTACAATACCAGAATATTTTTTTTCGGAAGAAAATGGTATCACCTCTTTTATCTTTGTTTTCTCTTTTTTTAAGTAGGATGCTCTTAAAGCCCTAGCGGTTGGATTATCATCTTCTAATTCCCGCATCATAATAGAAAGAATCTCTTCGATCTCTTCTTTTTTGTTTTTTGATGTTGGAACAATATCCTTTACTTCCATTATTCCTTCTGTAATGGTTCCTGTTTTATCCAGGCAAATAACATCAACACGAGCAAGGGACTCGATACAATACAAATCTTGAACCAATACTTTCTTTTTGGAAAGTCGAACAACCGATACGGCAAACACTGTTGAGGTTAGTAAAACAAGTCCTTCTGGTATCATACCAATTAAAGCTGCAACGGTATTAACAACTGCATTTTGAAACGTATTACCAACAAGATATAATTGTCTTGTAAAAAGCATAACCCCAAGGGGAACAATTACTACAGATATGGTTTTTACAATTTTATTCAAAGAACGCATAATCTCAGACGAAATTGGTTTGATATACTTTGTATCGCTTGATATTTTAGCCGTATAATTATCGTACCCAATATGTTCTACTTTGGCTTTGCAATTACCACTTACAATAAAACTACCCGATAATAATAAATCTCCTTTTTTCTTTTCTAAGTGAACACTTTCTCCTGTAATAAAGGATTCATCTACTTCAACGACGCCATCTAAAATAATGGCATCGGTTATTATTTGATTTCCCATACTAAGTAAAATCAAATCATCTAGTACAATTTCTTCTAAGGTAATCTCTTCTTCTTTTCCATCCCGTAATACTTTCACCTTTGCTTCTGATATAACGGATAACTGATCAATTACTTTTTTAGAGTGCAATTCTTGAAACGTACTAATAACGGTATTAATTACAATAATAAGGATAAAACCAAGATTTTTATAACTACCCACGAAAATAATCGCACAAGCTAAAATAACGTTAATGATATTAAATAAGGTAATTGCATTTTCTCTTATAATTTGCTTTGTACTTTTGGTTTTAACATTGGTATTAAAATTAACCAAATGATCACTTATTCTCTTCTCTACTTGTTCTTTTGTAAGTCCAACGGTAAGGGTTGGCTGATATCTTTCAATCTTCATGGTACCACTCTTTTCTATTATTATTGTAACGTTTTCAAAGAAAGATGTCAATTCTATGTGAAATATGATATACTAAGGGGGAAAGAAGGAGTGATGATGAAAAAATTTTTAGCGATTCTGTGCACCTTTGTTGCATGTTTTGTTGGGACGGCTTTACTATTTGTTTCTTTAATTTCTTATTTTATCAGTGAAAAATCACTAAAAAATATGGTAAAAGAAATACCATTTGATGACATTATTGAAGAAGTCAAAGAAACCGATGAAGTACAAGCTTTATATGACCAAGCAGAAACACAAGGAATCAAAAGAGAAACCATTGACAGTATTTTAAGCAAAGAGGAAATCAAAGATTATGTTGGAGGTCTTATGAGTGAAGCACTGAATAGTGCAATAGAAGGAAAAAGTTTCGAAGACAATAAAAAGATCCAAGAATTAACCGAAGACTTTGTAGAAGATATTACTGATACGTATGATATTGAATTAACTGATGAGATGAAAAAAGATTTAGAAAATATTACAAACAATACCCTAAACAATGAACAGGCTTCTAAAATTATGGATCAAACAAAAGAAGAAAGTGATATGTTTGCATTCTTAAGATTTTGTAAAGATAAAACAGTAAAAGGTATTTTATATCTTACGATGGGACTTTTATTCCTAGCAATTTTACTATTTACTTGGAAAAAGAAAAGTTTCTTCACCTATTATTCTTTTATCTTTTTAGAACTTGCTCTTAATGTATCCGCAATTACTGCTTTGTTCCATTTTCTAATGAAAGAAATTGGAAAAGAAGAAGACTTTGCAATTCTAAATATATTTAAACCTTTATTTAAAAATGGTTATACCTTAGGTATTATTTTCCTTGTATCAAGTATTATCCTTTTCATTCTTCATGAAGTGATAAAACACAACATAACAAAGAAAGAAGCGATTCCAGCTTAAGGAATGCTTCTTTTTTTCTATCCTGCTCCTGCAGTAGGTCCCGTTGGTCCCGTTGGCCCTGTGGGTCCTGTGGGTCCAGTTGGTCCGATTAAACCTTGAGCACCGGCAGCACCAGTATCTCCTGTTGGACCCGTTGGACCTGTTGGTCCTGTAATTCCTTGTGGTCCTTCCAAACCAGGTTCTCCAGTACTTCCTGTTGGCCCTGTTGGTCCTTGAGGAATTGCTAGATTAAGAATAAAATCTGGACTCGTACCCGTAATGGATGCTGTTGCCATACTTCCTGGCGCACCCGTTGTAACGGTTCCAATAGTTAAGGTTGGAACAATGGGTACTCCTTCTGGCCCCGTTGGTCCCGTTGGCCCTGTGGGTCCACCCTCTGGTCCTGCTGGTCCGGTGGGACCTGTCGGACCGGTTGGCCCTGAAACAAAGCAATTGCGTGGAAAAGTATTTCCGTTGTTATTACAACCTTCTTGATTGAACATACCTTTTTCTCCTTTCTTTCTATTGTAATATATGTAAAAAGAAAATGTTCAACCACGTAAAAAACACAGATTACTCTTCTTTTACAATTTCAAGACCACAACTCTTACTCATTCCACTATAAATTATTTCATCCCCTTCTTCTAAGGTAACTTTAATATTGGCACTAATACTTTCTACTACGTTCTTTTTCATTTTTCCTTTAATCGGAGCTTTTAAATTTTGTCCTTTGTAATGCACGGATCTTACGTTAAGACGAAACCGATCGTTTTCTAAAGTAATATTTAAAAATCCATCACTAATATCGTATTCTATCACTCTTACTTTTTGATATGTTGTAAAACGATATTCTACCTCCCCTTTTTTAAAAACGGCAATAACCCCTTCAAAGGTAAATACTTTAAAGGGAACACTTGCAATCGAAAGCATAAAACTAACATCCTCTTCCCGAAAGTTGTTTCCTTGTAACCAAACATATTCTTTCGGAAAAGAAATACCAAAATCTTTCTCAATATAACAAGATGCACGTTTTAAAGAAATCGTTTTATTATTAATCTCTACCTTTCCCGTTACATCCCCGTTCATCGATACAATCGCATGATTGCATTCCATAAAAGGAAGATAGGAAAAAGGTCCCATAATATTAGGAGAGAAAAAAGATTTTTTTAAAGAATTGGTATTCGAATAGATAAATTCTCCTTTTACTTTTAGATTTTTTCTTACAATATCAAGTATTATCTTTTCTTCCGAAAAGAAGCAATTTCCTATTTTAATCCAAAAAGGATGATTGGAATAAGAAAAATCTTTACTATTATATTCTACAAAATAAGAACTTGTATTGGTAATAATTTGTACAAACGCTATTTTTTTCTTATTGGTAATACTAATTCCAGGAATAAACGCTACACTTTGTTTTCGATTGCTTTGTTTAAAATACCATCCTTCAAAGTAATTTTTCCCTTTTTCTAACGCTTTTTCTCCTTGAAATAAAGTTGGATGTTTCATTAAATATAATTTTCTCATAGTAATTAGTATTCCCAAAACCAAAATTTTATTATCTTTCTTTCAAAAAATGTTATACTATTATTATAGTTAGGAGTAAGTTATGAAAAAAATAGTACTATTTTGTATCCTTCTTTTGGGAGGTGTTCTTTTTGGTGAAATCCTTTATTGGTATTCTTTTAATGAGACACACGTTTCTGTTTTAGGATATCATGGTATTCTTCCAAAAAAATTAAATACTTCGTATGATGAGTTTATAGTAGATCAAGAAAAGTTTGAACAAGAATTAAAATATTTACAAAAAAAGAAGTATCAAACATTAACATTGGATGAGTTTTATGATTGGAGAAAAAAGAAAAAAAGAAAAAAGCATAAATCTGTCTTAATTACTTTTGATGATGGCTATCAAAATAATTATGATTATGCTTTTCCTTTATTAAAAAAGTATAAAATGAAAGCAACGGTATTTATCATTGGTGAAAAAGCAGAAAACAATATTGATAATTATTTATCTCTTAAAACCATAAAAAAAGCAAAAAAAGAGTTTCCGAATATTACCTTTGCTTCTCACTCTTATCAATTACATAATCACGATAAAAAAGATTATAAAACGATTCAAGAAGATATTATCAAAATGAAATCCATCATCAATACAAAATTTTATGCTTATCCCCATGGTGAATCAAGTAAAGAATATAGGATAGCTTTAAAAGAAAATGGTTATAAAATGGCTTTTACATTTGGTCCTGGAAAAGAACATAGAAAAGCAACACAAAAAGATAATACTTATAAAGTTCCAAGATTAAATATTTCTCAAAATATGTCATTGCAAAAGTTTAAGTTGCGTCTTTCTTTGCCGTTTTAAAAACAAAAACTCCCACTTTTAAGAGTCGATAACAAAACAATAGTCTAAGTATCAATTTGGTTCCCTAAGGAAAGAAATTCAACTTTTTAATAAAATATTTCTTGAACACTTGTTTTTATAATTACTAAATAGTATACTTTCTATAGGGAATATTAGTTGTTGAGTGTCTACCAAATCTCTTATAGAGAGGAGGTTTGATAAAGATGAAAACTAAGACTTTTGTTATAAAAGTTCTAAAGCTCATTGCTATCATTTTATTTCTCCTTATCATTATGATAGTAGTAATAAAAAAATGACACTTAATTCGCATTTGAATAAATGTCTTCCTAAAAAATATTGGGTAGACATTCAACTTGCAAAAACTGAATGTTCCCTTTTTTATTTTATGCAAGTTTCCTTGACAAATACATCATAACATAAAAATGCACTTTTATCAAGTACGTTTCTATTTTGATAGTGTAAAAAAAGTTTGGCTCTTTTGCAAGTTAGTTGAAAAGTTCAATTAAGCCAAAACTTTTTTACTCTATCACAATTTAAAAGGTTCAAACCCTTGTCAGTACTAGGTTTGAACCTTATTCTAATTTTTTTCATGTCTTTGAACTGATTTAGTATCAAATTCTATTGTACAAAGAACAATTGTTTGATATAATTTTCGTAGGGAATATTAGTTGTTGAGTGTCTACCAAATCTCTTATAGAGAGGAGGTTTGATAAAGATGAAAACTAAGACTTTTGTTATAAAAGTTCTAAAGCTCATTGCTATCATTTTATTTCTCCTTATCGTTATGATAGTAGTAATAAAAAAATGACACTTAATTCTTCATTGAATTAAATGTCTAAACAATATTAATTGGGTAGGCATTCAACTCGCAAAAACTGAATGTTCCCTTTTTTATTTTATGCAAGTTTCCTTGACATATTCATAATAACATAAAAACGACTTTTTGACAAGTCGTTTTATATTTGTTTTATATTGATACTCGAAAAGTTCGAGTTTCCTATCAATCTGGTGGGGCGTTAGGGATTCGAACCCTAGACCCACTGATTAAGAGTCAGTTGCTCTACCAACTGAGCTAACGCCCCAAGTACTACTCTATTATACCATAAGTTGTAAAAATAACAAGATAAAATTGCTATTTTTTTATGAAAAAAGAAAGCTACTTGCTCTCTTTCCATTTTTTTAAAAATTTTTGATATAATGCTTCACACTTCTTAACATCCATTTCTTTCACATCTTTGAAAGGATTGGGGATTCCTAATCTTTCATATTTTTCAAATCCTAAATGGTGAAAAGGTAAAAATTCTACTCTTTCAATGTTCTTTATTTTCTTCAAATATTTTACCAAACTATTAATATATGCTTCATTATCCATCATACCCGGTACAACAACTTGTCTGATCCATACTTTTTTGCCACTTCGATTCATGGCATCAATAAACTCTAAAGAAGCATCCATTTCTTGTCCCGTCAACTCCTTGTAGTTTTTTCTATCGGTATGTTTGACATCAAAAAGAATCAAATCAACATACTTTAATATCTCATCATACTTCCCTATTCCAACACCACAAGTATCAAGGGCAATATGAATATGTTCTTTTTTTAACTTTTTACAAACATCAAGAAGAAAATCAACTTGCAATAAAGGTTCTCCACCAGAGAAAGTAACACCACCATTATTTCTTTTAAAATAAGGTCTATTTCTCAATATTTTTTGAACCAATTCATCACTTGTTATTGTATTCTTCTCTTGTACCCACATTTCAGGATTATGACAATATTTACACCGCAAGCGACAACCACTTAAAAATACAACATTTCGAATCCCTGGTCCATCAACAAGACCAAAGGATTCAAAAGAATCAATATAACCTATCATATCTTCTCATGGAAAGTTCTTGCAATAACTTCCTCTTGTTGCTTTCTTGTTAATCGGTTAAATCGTACGGCATAACCAGAAACACGAATGGTTAGAAGCGGATATTTATCTGGATGTTTCATTGCATCAATTAAGGTCTCTCGGTGAAGTACATTGACATTTAAATGATGCGCTTTTTGGATAAAATAACCATCCAAAAGACTAACCAAATTTTCAATCTGTTCTTCTTCACTATGACCAAGGGCAGTTGGTACAATCGAGAAGGTATTGGAAATTCCATCTCTACAACAATTGGTATAATCTAGTTTCGCAACAGAATTTAAGGATGCAATGGCACCACTACAATCTCTTCCATGCATTGGATTAGCACCAGGTGCAAAGGCAACACCTTTTTTTCTTCCATCTGGTGTGGCACCGGTTTTACTACCATAAACAACATTGGATGTAATGGTTAATACGGATAAAGTTACTTCTGCATCTTTATAACATTTATGTTTTGTTAGTTCTTGATACATTTTCGCTAATACTTCCTTGGCAAGATTATCCACACGATCATCATCGTTTCCATACTTTGGATAATCCCCTTCAATTTCAAAATCAACCATAATACCATCTTCATTTCGAATTGGTTTTACTTTGGCATATTTAATCGCAGAAAGAGAATCTGCAACAACTGAAAGTCCTGCAACACCATAGGCCATTAAATGACGAACATCAGTGTCATGCAGTGCCATTTGTCCTTTTTCATAAGCATATTTATCATGCATATAATGAATAATGTTCATTGCATCAGAATAAATCTCAGCCACCTTTTCAATGGCACGAAAATATTCTTTCTTTACTTTCTCATACTCTAAAACATCCCCCTCCATCTTTTGGAATCCATCAAGTACCTTGGTACCATCCATTTCATCAATTCCACCATTCATGGAATAAAGAAGCGTTTTGGCAAGATTACAACGAGCTCCAAAGAACTGCATATCACGACCAACTCGCATAGCAGATACACAACAAGCAATGGCATAATCATCCCCATAAATAGGACGCATAATATCATCATTTTCATATTGAATGGCATCCGTTAAAATACTCATTTTCGCACAGTACTTTTTAAAAGGTTCTGGTAGTTTTTCACTCCAGAGAATTGTCATATTTGGCTCTGGTGAGGTATCCAAATTTTTTAGGGTATGTACAATTCGGTAACTTGTCTTTGTTACCATACTCCGTAAATCTTCTGTCATTCCTCCAATGGAACAAGTAACCCATGTTGGATCCCCTGAGAATAATTCATCATAATCTGGTGTTCTTAAGTGTCTTACAAGTCTTAGTTTAATGACAAATTGATCAATGATCTCTTGTATTTCTTTCTCAGTTATCTTTCCTTTTTGTAAATCTCTTTCAAAGTAAATATCAAAGAAAGCATCCACTCTTCCTAAACTCATCGCAGCACCATTGTTTTCTTTGACTGCTGCAAGATAAGCAAAATAAGTCCATTGTACTGCTTCTTTTCCATTTCTTGCAGGGCCTGATATATCAAAACCATAACGTTTCGCCATTTCTTTGATTTCTTCTAACGCTTGTATCTGCATGGATACTTCTTCTCGTAGTCTTATCGTATCATCTGACATAGGACCCGTAATACGAGTAAAATCTTTTTTCTTCTCTTCGATTAAAGTATCAATTCCATAAAGTGCGACACGACGGTAATCTCCAATAATTCTTCCTCTTCCATAAGCATCTGGAAGTCCTGTTAAAAGTCCTGCATGTCTTGCTTTCTTAATCTCATCCGTATAAGCATCAAAAACACCATCATTATGCGTTTTCCGATACAAATTAAAATATTTATCCACATCTTTGTCCAAATGATAACCATAAGCAGCAAGCTCTTGATAAACCATTCGAATACCACCATATGGATTTACAATTCTCTTTAATGGTTTATCCGTTTGAAGTCCTACAATCACATCATCTTCTTCACTAATATAACCAGGCTCGAAAGCATTAATTCCAGACATATTTTTAGTATCAACTGCTAAAACATGTTTTTTTAACTCTTTCTTTAATAGTTCACTACAAGTATGCCAAACATGATCTGTTTTTTCCGTTGTCCCTTCCAAAAAGCTTTCATCCCCATTATATTTCCGATAATTTTTTTGAATAAAATCACGAACATTAATTTCTTTTGTCCAGGCTCCATCAAAGAACCCTTTCCATTCTTCTCTCATTTCATCATCCTCCTACTTACCAATATAAAATAATTACCATTAACAGTGAAAAAAATGCAATGATACTAAGAATTACTCCTGTTATCCAAAGTTTATTTTTCTTCTGTTTTACTCCTAGTATAATAAGCGCAACAAGTGCGATAAAAAGCACAAGATATAACAGTATCATTCCCAATCTCATAAGCATCCCTCCTATTATAGGATAGCATATTTTAGGACAATTTAAAAGAGGCAATTACACCTCTTCTATGTAAAATGTTGGTTTTAAAACTTTGGTTAAAATTTTCCCTACTTCCATTGGTGTTTTATCTTTTATACTAGCAGTAGCAGAATAACTATGTCCTCCTCCACCAAATTTCATCATAATGGATTGAACATCTATTTTCCCATTGCTTCTTGCTTTAATGGATGTAATATTATCTCCGATATTTCCAATTGCAAAGGAACAATCGGGTCCAAATTTTAATAAATAATCGGCTGCTTTGGCAAGTTCTACTTCCGTGTATTCTTCTAATTCACTTCCAAGTGCTGTTGCATATTGTAAATTAAAGAATTGGGTTTGATTAACAAGTTCTTGAATCTTTCGATCACTTTCAAAATCTTCTACTAAGAGCCTATTCACTTTATGAATCGTTGCGCCTTTTCCAATTAGTTTCCCTACAATATTCATGGTTTCTTCTTTCGCATTTTTTTGTAATTTATTGGTATCCAAATAAATACCAGCAAGCAAATAGGTCGCAATATCTTCATCATATTTAATACGATATTGACAAAGTAATTTTGTTACAATTTCACAAGCACTTGATATTTCAGGATTAATATAAGAAGTAGGTGTAATAAGTGCCTCTTTTCCTTTGTGATGATGATCAATTACTACAATATTTTCTTTTTCTTCTTCCTTTATTTCTTCCTCTAATGGGGTTCGATCAAGAGAATTCACATCAGTTAAAACAAAGAGTTCCCTTTCCTTTTTATTCTCTAAGTATTCTCCTTTGGTAACAATAGAAAAATCTTTTTTCTTTGCTTCTGTTACAACTGTTTGAACACTAGAGTCAATTACTCCATAAAGACTATCTACTAAGATCATGGAATCTTTTTTAAATTTTTTCGCAATCAAAGATAATCCAAGTGCAGATCCTATCGCATCAAGATCTGTTTTGGTATGTGGAACAATTACAACATTCTTTGCTTTTAAAATCTTATGTTCCAAATCTATCTTTAGATTTTTTATATCCATAACAGATACATCTCCTTTTGATATTAATATATTATA
>CANQYK010000019.1 GCA_947628065.1 uncultured Bacilli bacterium
GGGATTTAGAACAAGTCCATCTCCTGTCTTATATATTAGCACAGAAATGGATAATTCGCAAATAATTGATAGAATTGATGCTATGAATTTACAATTTACTGATGAAAATTTTAGATCAAAAGTTAATGAAATTGGAGAAAGAAATCTAAATTTAATGGATTTACAAATTGAGTTTCAAGAGTTTTCTACTGAACTAAATGGCAAGCTAGTCATTATAGATATGTTTAGTGGTATTGATATGAATAATGGATATGATTTAAATAATTATCAAGATATGGGACAAGTTATTATTCCTAAATTTAGAGAACTTTGTCAAAAATATAACTTTACTATTCTATTAGTTCATCATTTAAATAAAAACAATAAATCTCTTGGCTCTACTGCAATAGATGGATCAGTTGATGGAATTATTACTTTAAGATTAGACCAAAATTTAAAAAATAAAATTCTATTTAATTATGAAAGTAGAGATTATAAATCACTAGATTTAGTTCTAAAAAGAAATGAAAATTTAATCTTTGAGGTATCAAAAATTGAGTATGAAGATTTAAATTTTAATGTCTTATGTTTTCTAAATTATGCAATCAAACAAAAAGATTTTTCATTTACTATGAGTGAGATGACTAGCAAATTAGATTTAAAAATTACACCATCAGTATTTGGAAAATTATTAAAAAATAATATGGATAATTTAGAAAAAGAGGGTCTTCATATTGAAGAAAGAAGAAACGGAAATGAAAGATTATATGTTGCTCATTATGAAGAACCTATTTATGAAAATGAATAATTTTCATAAAAGTTTTTGATAACTTTTTTCTAAAAAGTTAGTAAAAAATGAACGAGGCACGTTTTGTTTTTCGTAAGAAAAATGAAAGTGGCGATAGTGAATATTTTTACAATTATTAAAATGATTTTTAAATTACTTTTAATAATTTATTAAATAATAAGTATCCAGTGGATAGTTATTATTTAATCTTGTTTAGAAGCATTTGCCTTTTCGTAAGATTAGGCATTTGCGAATAAACAAGCTAGGGGTTATTAGGGAACTCCCTAATCTCACGTGGGCTATGCCCTAGTGAGATAGGATAGGTCAATAAATTGACCTCTACCTAAAGAAGCATAGCAAAGGAGGAAAAAAAATGTACGATGGAAATCAAGTATTACGATTTGAAACGAAATATAAATCTAGTGATCTAGGAGGACTCGGTGTAGAACTTACTAAAAGAAAAGGTACAGGAAATTATGATATAGAAAGAACACAATTTAATTATAGTTATGTACCCTTATCTAAACCTACTCTCCAAGAACAAGTCTATTCTAAATTGAAAAATAATAAAATATATTATAACGATAGTAAAAATACAAATTTACTAAACGGAGCTATCGTTACAAGTGGAAAAGAATTTTTTCAAAGTTTGGGAATGAAATTTAAAGATAGTGGTAGAGTTCATCAAGTTGGAAAAGATAAAGGAAAACCTATTTTAGTACCAGATATAAAATCCACAGATGATATACCTGAAAAAGTAAAAACATTTTTTGATAACAGTTATGAATTTTTAGAGAATCTTGTTGGAAAAGATAATATAGTATATGCTGAAGTTCATTATGATGAGGATACACCACATTTACAATTTTACTTTATGCCGATCGTTAATGAAGTTAGAAGAAAAGTTTTTGAAACAGATGCTAACGGAAATATAGTTTATCGTAAAGGAATTGATAAAAAAGGTAATGAAAAAATGTATCCTACTCAAAAGAAAGATGCAAATGGAAAAAATGTTTTTTCAATAGAAAAAGGTAAATTTCTAAATTGCGACCAATTTTGGAAAGATAAAGGTGGAAAAACATCTTATGCAAAAATTCAAGATGAGTTTAATCAATTTATTACTGAAAAAGGATTTAATTTAAATCGTGGTAACATTGGAGGTAATGCTCATCATAAAACAAAAGCCGAAAAAGAAATTGAAGATTTAAATAGTCAAATCAATGAAATGAAATTAGAATTTGAAAAGAATAAAAAATTAAATGAAATAGAACTTGAAACAGCCAAAGAAATCTCTGAAATAGATTCTAATGAAATTCTAAATCCTGTTAAAAGAAAAATTGTAGGATATAAAGAAGAAGATGTTGATAATTTAGTAAAATATTCTAAACAAATTCAAAAGCAAAATTCAAATAATAAAAATATAATTGAAAATAAAAATCTAACTATTGAAGAATTAAAAGGCGAACTTAAAACTCTTGAATCAGAAAATGCAAAACTAAAAGATGGTCGTGCAATTAAAGAACGAGATACTAAAATTTATGAACAAGAACAAACTATTTCTAAACAAAAAACTATTATCAAAGAAAAAAATTCTATTATTGAAGCATTAGAAGATAAATTAGATAAATTGCAAGAAACCTTTAATAACTTTAAAGAAAAAATGTTTAATCTTTGTGATAAGATTTGTAGAGCATTAGGTCATAAGTTAGGTATTCATTATAAAGAAGAAGATGAAATTGATTATGATGATATGGAATATTATGCAAGAGAAGTTAATCGAAAATATGACCGATCTGAAAAAGATAAACCTGATGATATGGAAATAAGTATGTAGTATAACTAACTCTTAATATTTTTGATAAAAAGAATTTGTAACCTAAAAAAATAAATCTTGTACAAATTTAAGAATAAATAAAACGAACCTTTTAAAATGAAATGTACCAAAAATAATATTTTAAATTAAGTAGTGATTGGAGGATTGATAATATGAAGAAAATAAATAAAATTTTACAAAACAATGATTACAAATATCTTTTTATCTCTCAAACTTAATTTCGTTTGAAAGGGGTAAAATATGGAATACAATGTCATTGATATTGTAGATGATAAAATAACTGATACTAAATTAAAAGAAATCATTAATAAGAAGTTATATAAAATCATCGAACTTTTGGAGTTTAATGTCAATACAGCCGAGTAAGTGGTATAATAGTATTGGTTATAAGTTTAACTTAAAACTTAATTGTTACCTTATGTTAGGAGGTAATGATTATGAATGAAATGGAGAGTGTTGAGAGTAAGAAAGTATTAAGAGTTGGAATTTATTTAAGATTATCTAATGAAGATAAGGACAAACTAAACAAAGATGATGATAGTGAATCTATCAAAAATCAAAGAAATATGCTTATTGATTATATTGAAAAGCATCCTGAATTTGCGTTAGTTGATGAGTATTGTGATGAAGATTTATCTGGTGCTGGAACTTATAGACCTGAATTTGAAAGACTAATTAGAGATTGTGAAAACGGAAAACTTGATATAGTTTTATGTAAAAGTCAATCAAGATTTTCAAGAGATATGGAAATTGTTGAAAAATATATCAATAATAAATTTAAAGAATGGAATATTAGGTTTATAGGACTATCCGATAATGCTGATACTGATAATAGTGGAAACAAGAAATCAAGACAAATAAATGGACTCGTAAATGAATGGTATTTAGAAGATGTTTCAAATAATATAAGAAGTGCTTTTCATTCTAAAATGAAGCAAGGAGAATTTATTTCTCCTTTCGCCTCATTTGGTTATGAAATATCCGAAGAAGATAACAATAAATTAGTAGTCGATCCCGTTGCAGCCGAAGTAGTAAAAAACATTTATAATCTATACTTAACAGGATTAGGGTTTACAGGTATAGCAAAATACTTAAATAGTAAAAATATACCTTCCCCTTCTCTTTATAAATATCGTAAAGGTATTAAATTAAATGTTATTAGTAATAGACCTCGTGAAGAAATAAAATGGACAACAAACGCTATTAAAACAATTTTAACAAATGAAGTTTATCTAGGACATTTAATTCAAGGAAAAAGAACTACTGTTAGTTATAAAAATCACAAAATAAAACGCAAAGATAAAAGTGAATGGATAAGAAAAGAAAACACTCATGAAGCAATTATAGATGAAGAAACATTTAATAAAGTTCAAGTAGCTATGAAAGAAAGAACTAAACCTATGAAAGCAACAGGTGTTGTTCATATCTTCTCTGGTAAAGTGTTTTGTCTTGAATGTGGGCATTATATGAGAAAAAAGAACTCTAAAAAACACGAATATCTTTTATGTTCGGGAAATCGAGATGGATATGATGACTGTATTAATAAAGCGTCTATAAGATATGATGTTCTTGAAAAAATTGTGTTAGATGCCATTAATGAGAAAATTCAAAAGTTCTATGATGAAGAAGAATTAGAAAATTTGGATTCAGCAACAAAGGAAAATAGATTTAATAAAAAAATTAAAGCATTAGAACATCAAAAAATGGATATTGAAAAACAAATATCTAAAACAAGAAACTATTTAAAAAATCTTTATGAAGATAAAGTAAATGGTGTTATTACTGCTCTTCAATTTAAAGATTTAGTTGTAGAATACAACAAAAATGAAGATGTATATAACGATCAAATTAAATCTATTAATAACGAAATTGCTTATTATCAAATGAAAGAAGAATCTTCAAAAAATAATAAAGAAATATTTAGTAAATATCAAAAATTAGATGAACTTAATCGAGTTATTGCCCAAGAATTTATTGATAAAATTTATATTGGTAAGTTGAGAGTTGAAACAAATAGTAGAGATATTCAAATTAAATGGAATTTTGAATAACTCTCTACTATTTATTACATAACCAAATATTAAAGCGAAAGGATGTGAAAAAATGGAACATAACAAATTAGAAGCAATTACTAATCTATTTGAGGGCAAGGAAATAAGAAGTGTTTGGGATAGCGAAAAAGAAGATTATTATTTTAGTGTCGTTGATGTTATTAGTGTATTAACAGAAAGCCCTAGACCAAGAAAATATTGGAATGCTTTAAAAACAAAATTAGATAACGAGGGAAGTCAGTTGTCCTCAAAATTGGGACAACTGAAATTAAAATCTCAAAAAGATGGAAAAAGTTATTTAACAGATGTTTTAGATACCAAAGGAATTTTAAGACTAATTGAATCAGTTCCTTCGCCAAAAGCAGAGCCGTTTAAGGTCTGGCTTGCTAATTTAGGTAGTGAAAGAATTGATGAAGTATTTGATCCTGAAATTGCCATTAATCGAGCTGTTAATTATTATAGAAGATTAGGTTACAGTGATGAATGGATTAAAAAAAGACTAAACGGAATTGTTGATAGATTTAAACTCACTGATATATGGAAAGATGGTGGCATTGAAAAACCTGTAGAATATGCTATGCTTACTAACGAAATATATAAAGGTTGGTCTGGTATGAAAGCATCAGAATATAAAGCATATAAAGGCATAAGAAAAGAAAGTTTGAGAGATAATATGACGGATATAGAAGTTATTCTCACTGATTTAGGAGAAGTTGCTACTCGTGATATAGCAACATCTGAACATCCACAAGGATTTAATGAAAATATGAAAGTTGCTGCACGTGGTGGACAAGTTGCCAATGATGCAAGAATTTCTTATGAACAGGCTACAAAAAAATCAGCAATCTCAAATAAAAATGCTCTTAACTATCAATATAAAGATGAAATAGAAAAAATAGAAAACAAATAATTAAATTTCAGTTGTTGTAAAATTTGCAACAACCTAAAACAATAACTAAAAAGGGGGAAAAAATATAGGTTGTATTAGAACACACCTTGTAAACCCTTATAAAATAAGGATTTAATAAACTTCCAAAAAACTCAAGTAAACTTATAAGTTAAACTTTAAAAAAAATTTATTCTAAATAGTTAAAAAATAGGTCTGTATCAGACCACACGAAAACCCTTATAAATAAAGGAAAAAATGAAAATGTGTCTTCACTACATTCAAAGAGTACGTTGTCTCATACCTCCTGATAAACTACTTGGATAACTGTCTTTAAAATCATGGAGTCCATAAGTATCTAGTAATTTATGAACATAAGCAATATTTTCTTTTGTTTTCTTTTTTTGTATTTCTAAGCCTAAAAGACAATTATCTAGTATTGTTCTCCATGGGAAAAGGCTATCTTTTTGTAACATATAGCCCAAAACAATATCTTCTTTTGCAAATTGAATAACACCACCTGACTTATTTTCAAGTCCTGCTAAAATAGATAAAAGTGTACTTTTTCCACATCCAGATGGTCCTACAATAGAGATAAATTTTCCCCTTTCAATATCAAGCGTAATATCTTCGATTGCTTCGATTTCTTGTTTTTCGCTTTGATAGTTTTTGGAAAGATGTGATATAGTTAAAATATTATTTTCCATTGTATTTTAACTTCTCATAAGAAACGGTTTTATCAAGTTCCCCTGCTGCTTGCATAATTTCTTGTAAATGTTCAAATGATTCTTTTTTGTATTCCGTTGTTGTTGGCCAAGTATCAGCAGATCGATATCTTTTTACAACTTCTGTTAAATCGGTAAGTGAAGTATCTGGAAATTGTGGAAGAATGGCTTTTGCGACTTCTTCATCACTGGATGTATGAACAAAGTCTAATCCTTTTTGAATTGCTTTTGTGAAAGATGTGATTAGATTTTTATGGTCACTTAAATAACTATTTCTTGCAAAATAAGTTGTATAAGGGACAACACCACCCAAATCACCAATACTTGCTACAACATGACCATAACCTTGTTGTTCTACCTGTAGTGCATTAGGTTCTCTTAAGGCAAGAAAACGAAGGCACCTTTCCCTTCGTAAACTTATTCTTTATTTAATAACCAATCAATTACATTTATTTTCTTGATTCCATCATAATCGGATTCTAAATCCAAATCCAAGGTTATTAAATATTTTGGATAATAATCTCCTGTTTTTTGTAATGATTTTAACTCTCTTTCTAGTACTTTTTCATCTCGAACAGATAATGCTACTTGATAGTATTTCAAGCCATCTCTATTCTCAGCCACAAAATCAATCTCTAAATCATCAACTTTACCAACATATACTTTATATCCTCTTCTTAATAGTTCCAAATAAACAATATTTTCTAGTATATGTCCCATATCACTATCTGTTTTCTTTCCTAATAAATAACTTCTTAATCCTTGATCAACAACATAATATTTATAATCCCTTGCTAATAGATTTTTACCTTTCACATCAAATCGTTCTGCTTTGTATATCAAAAAGCTTTCAATAAAAGCAGATATATAATTTTCAACTGTATGATTGCTAGTAGAGATTCCTTTGCTTGTTAGTGTATCACTTATTTTTTTGGTAGAGATTGGACTTCCTATACTATCAAATATGAATTTCAATACACTTTCTAACAACATTTTATCTTTTATATTATTCTTTGTTATAATATCTTTATAAACAACGGTACTAAATATTCCTTCTAAGTATATATCCAAATCATTTGGATTATCTTGGAGGATTGATAAATTGCCTGGCATACCACCAAATTTCATATAATCTAAAAAATATTCATACCTACTTTTCTTTTGATCATGAAAGGCACTTAAATATTCTTTAAAGGATAAAGGTAACATCTTTATTTCAATATATCTTCCAGATAATAATGTTGCCAATTCACCAGATAACAAATAAGCGTTGGAACCTGTTATATAAACATCTACATTCTTTTTTATATATAGACTATCAACTGCTTTTTGAAATTTTGGAATATTTTGTACTTCATCCAAAAAAACATAATATTGTTTTTTGGAATCTATTTGCTTGTTTACGTAATCATAGAGTTCTTTATAATCTTCAAAACGATAATTAGCATTCTCAAGATTGATTTGGATAATTTGATCTTTTTTTATACCAGTTTCTTTTAAATACTTTATAAACAATTCAAACAATGTAGATTTTCCACATCTTCTTATTCCTGTTACAACTTTAATTAAATCTTTATCTTTAAATCGCTTTAATAGTCCAAGATATTCTGTTCTTTCTATCATAGTTTTCACCTCTGTTATCATTATATATTAAGATTAACAAAAAGTCAAGTTTTGGAAATGTTTTTCCAAAACTATTATTTTTCGACAAGTTTTGGAAAAAACACATTGTATAATTAAAATAAGAAAAAAATGAACTATGTAGTCTTTATCATAGTTCACTGAAATAATTTACTTTCCAATTAATTCTTGTTGAATGGATTCATAGAAGAAATTCAAATATCCAAAATCTTCTGTTACCTCCCCTTCTATTCGCATCTCTTCTAATAACTCGCTACAAAGTTCTAAGGCATCAGAACTAATAAAGTCAATCTTTGATGGAACCATTCTTTTCGCAATAAAGAAATCTAATACTTCGTTTGGTAAAGTCTTTTTACCAAAAAAGAAATGCCCCCACAAAATCATATGTGTCTCTTCCTCTTCTATAATAAGAAGATATGGATATTCCTCTGTCTCATTATCAAAAACTGGTGAGATAAAAAGACCAAACCGCATCTTATTTCTTTTCGGAACCAACAAAACTTTGTTTAATTCTTTCTTTTTTAATGGTTCTCCTTTTTCCTCTTTTTCTTCCATCTTAGGAAAAGAAATCAAATGATGTGTAAAGGTATCTCCTTTCTTTTCAAAAGAATACATTTTATAAAAGGATGGAAAAGATTCTGGAAACCCTAGTTTTTGTTCTTTGTAATAAGTAGATAGTTGAATGATTTGCTTTACAATATCAATAAGAAAAATACTTTCCTCTTCTGTTACAAGGCGTGGGAATTTTCTCTCATCAAGTCGAAAGGCACCATGCTTTGTTTTTATCTTTTCTTTTTTTAATCTTTTTTTGATATCATCCGTCATAAGAGTTCCACAATCATCCACACAAACCTCAAAACAACTTGCACGATATGGAATATCTGGAAAATTTCGATACTGTCCAACAGAAGTATCGATTTGTGCTTTTAAATCTTTCATATCCTGATAAACTACAAAACCTAATGTTTGTCCATGATACCCTAATACAGAAACATAAACTTTCTTTTTTCCTACTTTCAATTGAAAGATTTCATCTCCTGTTATATCTTTCCAAAATTTTGTTTTCTTATAATCCTCTAATAATTCTACTAATTCTTGATAATACTTCATAACTTCCTCCATTTCTTTTATTTTAATAAAGAAATAGAAAACAGTCAAGATACAAGTAGTGAAAAAAATATACTAGGATTCCTCTAGTATATTTTTAAGTACGATTGTTTTTGTTCTACTCATCTCTTTTAAGGTTGTAGAAATACCTTCGTTTCCAATTCCGGAATGTTTCCAACCACCAAATGGCATCTCTGCTGCTCGGTAGAAGCTAGCACCATTGATGATGGCTCCTCCAACTTCAAGTTCCATCGCAGCTTTAAATGCTGTCTTCATATCGCTTGTCATAATATTAGAACATAGTCCATAACGACTTTGGTTGGCAATTTCAAGGGCTTCTTCTAATGTTTCAAAAGTACAAATTGGAATAACAGGTCCAAAAATCTCCATATCTTTCATAACATCCATATCAGGCGTTACATTATCTAGTACGGTAGGTTCAAAGAACGCTCCATTTCGTCTTCCTCCATAAAGAAGACGTGCGCCTTGATTTATTGTTAATTTTACTTGATCCTCTACTCGAATAGCTGCTTTTTCATTGATTAAGCATCCAATATCCGCATCTTCCCTTTGTGGAATTGCTACTTTTAAAGAACGAATAGCAGGGATGATTGCCTTGATAAAATCATCTTTGATATCTTTATGAACCAAAAATCTTTTACTAGCACAGCAAACTTGCCCCGTATTATAAAGCCTACCCCATAAAATTTCTTTGGCAACAAGATCCATATCAGCATCAGGCATAACAATAAAAGCATCGTTTCCACCAAGCTCTAGCATCACATGAGTAATGTTTTTGGCAGCATTTCCCATAACTTCTGCTCCTACTTCGGTACTTCCTGTTACACTAATCAAAGAAACATCTTTGTGTTTAGCAAGCGCACTTCCAACAACTGGCCCTTGTCCTGATATACAGTTAATTACTCCATCTGGAACACCTGCTTCTTGTAAAAGATCACAATAACGGTGTAGCGTTAATGGATTATAAGTAGATGGTTTTACAATTACACTATTTCCCATAATAAGAGCACTTGGTACTTTTTGTCCAAATAAATCACATGGGAAATTAAATGGAATAATACAGGCTACTACACCAAGAGGTTGTTGAACAGTAAGTTGTATGGTTCCTTCTTGTCCTTTTTCACTTCCTGCAGGGATTACATTTCCATATTCATGTTTTGCTTTTTCCACATATCCATAAACGAATGTTCTCGTATTTCCAATTTCTGCTCTTGCTTCTTTGATTGGTTTTCCAGTCTCACAAGATAAAAGATGCGCAAGTTCTTCACTATTTTGTTCTACCAAATCAACAAAATGATAAAGAATATCACCACGTTCATGAAGTGGCATTTTTGCCCATGCTTTTTGGGCTTTCTTTGCTTCTTTTACACAGAAATCAACATCTTCTACTGTCGAATCTGGTACGGTATCAATTAATTTTCTTGTAGCGGGATTTGTAACTTCAATTACATTTCTATCGCTTGCGTCAATATGACGTCCTCCAATTAAATTTTGCATCTTATTCCTCCCCAAATCCTGTAAAGGATAACATCAATCCACCACAACTATTAGCAGAATGTTCATCATAACCATATTCACCAAATGTAAATACTGTAATAAATGGAACACCTTGTGCTTCCTCTACTAAGTTTTTATAAACTTCATCAATTCGATCTCCAATTCCAAGTTTACGTCCCCCACAGTGAATTAATACATAACCAGCAGCATCTCGTCCTAATTGACATTTTACATCTTTTAATGTTTTTTTAGTAGAATCAATTAATTCATCTACGGTTGCTTCTAGTTGCATAATTGCAGTTTTTGGAACGACTTTATTTCCTAGATTAATCGCATCATCTTTTTCTGTTTTGGTTCCTCGATCATCTCCAAACATTGGATGACGAACAACCGTTAAGTTTCCAATTGGATCCTTTACACCAAGTGGTTTGGTAATGGATGCGACAAGTAAATCTTGTCCTTTTAATTTTGCTGGTGTCGTACCTGTCCATTCTGCATATTTCTTAAGAGCAGATACACCATCTATTTTTGTTAATTTTCGATCGTTTTCAACTTCTGTTATAATACCAACATGATCTGTCTCACGATAACATCCTGTATAAGATGTTACGATTTCATTATCGGTATAAAAGAACGCTACTGCAACACCATCACTAAATACTTTATCATTACAAATAATCTTCCAGTTTCCTTCTACGGTATCATCTGCAGCACTTCCTCCAAACATAGGAACTCTTCCAATAACATCTTGAATTCCCATTAAATAATCTTCTTCTTCTTTTGGACTTGCTACCATATAGAAATAATCTGGTGAATAATTAGCACCTGCATTAACAACCGCTGCTTTTGCTACTTTTCTTCCAATCTCACGAGCATTTCCTCCTGCTTCATGACATGCAACACCAACACTTAAGTCCTTATCATCAAACGTCATCATACCAGAGAATCCATCTTCACTTGTAATAATCCCATCATTGGTCATAATCATTCCACTTGAAGTACATCCAACAACAGGAACGCCTCTCATCGTACAACGAACTCCTTTTACAATATCCTCAACATCATTTAATACGGATGCATAAAGCATACCAAGTTTTGGCTTCATTCCTCTCTTAGCATCTCTTGCTGTTTCAACACCAGATGCAAAACTATCTTTCTTCGTACTATAACCGACTTTTGTTTTTAACATACAACCTACCTCTTTTCTTTCTTTTTTTATTTTCTATTAGAGCATGCGCTCCCTCTATTTTCATTATAACACAAAATTGGAAAAAAAAAAGAAGTTTTTATAAATTTCTAAATCACATTATTTATAATCTCCTTTTTTTATTATAATAACAAGTCAAATGAAAATTTCAAAATGAAAAAATTATAATTATGCTTATTAAAGACCATACAGAAAAAGGAACTAACTATTTCGTCCCTCTATCACAATTCATTGATCATTGATTTTTGGTTTCACAAACGACCTTAAACCATTAAGTTTTAAAACTTTTATTTTCTCGAATAAAACATTTTTCCATCTAAAGTATAATATTGTTTTTCTCCATCATTTTCTACTGAAATATAATGACTAGTAGTACTTGGAGGCTCATCTACCCTTATTACTTCTTTTTTAGTCGTTAAATTATATATAGCATATTTAGAATCATTCGTAGTTAATTGTACTAAATTTTTGGCATCTTTGTTTTCTACTAAAACACTTTTATAATTACAATCTAATACTACTTGTCCTTTACTATCAAGTAATCCAGATAATCCATCTTTGACAACTTCATAATATTTTGTATCACTCTCTTTACTAATATAATTATAATCGTTAGTTACTTTTTTACCGGTTGTATCCATTAAGTAATAATTACCTTCTTCCTTACTAACAATAGCTAAATGATTTTTATCAAAAACAGTAGCACTATTAAAAGATGTATTAAAAAGTTTTTCACCATCAGAATTATAGTATTCATAACTGAAATAATCGGTACCACAAGCACTGTTTTTATAGGTTTCTAAAACATAAATTTTGTCATTAATATAACTATTGGTACTAATTACTCGACATGGTACATTTTTTATAACTTTACCATTTTTATAAAAGTCCACACTTCTAGTTGATTCTTTTTTTTCTTTAATATAATTATCATTATCAATATAAACGATATCAGATATATCAATACCAACATTTGCGTTTTTATCTAATAAATAACGTTTTTCACCTTTAGAACAAGTTATATTATCATTTTCATAATAAACATTATCACATTTATTATTCAAGTCATATAATTTATTATTACTAATAAGTTTATAATATATTTTGTCTTGATCTTTGTACCATTCAACACAAGAATTTAAAGTAATCATTTTCCCATCATCCAATACCTCATTAACACAATAATGTTGTGTGTCATCAAAAGATGCTATTTCTTTACCAGTTTGTTCATTAATAATATAATTTTTATTATTATAAAAAACAGAAATATATCCTTCGTTTTCATTCGTTGAAGGGTCATTTTCAATTTTTTCTGAAATAGGAAAACTTTTTAATATTTTACCTTGATCATTCAATAAACTATAAGTTTTATTCTTGGTATCTTTTAATATAGAATAATAACCATCAGAGAAATTGATTACGTCTTTATCCTCTAAATCATATAATACTTTTCCAGTACCATTAATTAAAAAAGAATGATAATCTTCTGTACTAACCTCATATAACCCAGATGAAGATATTATTCGCTTATACTTACCAAAATCGACAGTCATTTTACCGTTTGAATCAATAATTCCATAAGCATCATCCTTTCTTACTCTAGCGGTACCGTTAAAAAATTCTCCTGCTTCATTAAAGATAAATTCTGATAACTGCTCACCATCATCATTAAATAAAGCATATTTACCCTCTTTGTTGGTTAGAAAGAATGCGGAAGTATAAATTTTGTCTTTCGTTACAACAGTATTTTTACTTTTTTTCGTAAAGGTGAAAACTCCACCAGCTAATATCATAACTACTGCTACTAAAATTATTGGCATTATTATTTTATTGATTTTAGGTTTTTCATTTGACTGATTTTTTAATCCATTATTATAGTTATTATTTAAAGATTGTTGGGATAGTGGTGTTTGAGTATTGTTATAGGTATTGTTTACTGTCACATCAGTAGTATTTTGTTGGCTATTATTTAAATTGTTATTCATCATTCAAATAGATCCAACATATTTCCAAGTCCACTGGTTACTGAACTTATAATTAATTTCATATAAACAAAATACCCTATAACAATCAATACACCAAAACATATTAAATTAAAATATATTTTGATATCTCCATCTAAATCCAACTCATTATTCATTAATTCATACAAAACGATTAACGTATAAATAGCTCCAACAATCATAAAGACAACACTTAATGGACTCCAAATCAATCCTCCTAGTGGTGATAAAATCATTATACCTACAATACTTGGTATTAAAGATGTACTAGCTATAGATAGAGACTTTACAAAACTTAATTCTTTTTTCACAACCAAACTTCCAATATAAAACATCAAAGCTATAGCTCCTATAATACAGATATATATTAAAAAGCTTTTACCTATTAATCCCAACCATTGAATATTTTTTAAATTATCCCATTGCCATGAAGAACCCAAACCACCTGAAAAACTATAATTAGTTACTCTTACAGTTGTCAGAATCGTTTTTACTATATTAATTAAAGTCATTATTACAGTAACTATTAAAGCTAAAATAACTGATGTTTTAGTATCTTCCAAATTTGCAGCTTCTTCTAAAAAATTATCCATCGGTTTCAAAAAAGATGCTACCATATATTTCAAATAGTTTAACGAAACTGTATTTGATGTATTACTTATTGGTTGACTTACAGTTTGTTGAATATTTTGATTTTGAATATTTGAAATATTTTTTTCATTTGAAGCAATATTATTATTAGCTTGTGCTTCTTGTAATTTAGTTCCACAATTTATACAAAATGTTGAACCACTTTGATTTACTGTTCCACAGTTTGGACAATTCATTTTTTTCCTCCTTCATTAATCATTGATCTTTGATAAGACTAACAATTAACTGACTATTCTTAATCATTCTTATTCTTACTAATTGTAGCATGTATACTCTAAAATGTAAATTATAAATAAATCTGATAGTATAAAAAAGTTTTTTTACACTATCATAAAATTTGTCCAGTTCATTCATGAATCACAATATTAATAATAAATTTAAAATCATGAAACTTAATTTTTACGATTAAGTTTCGTAATATTTTACTCTAAATTTCTAAGATGATGAATGACTTTATGTTTAGAAAGTGTTTTCTCATGTTCCCGGTCCATCCTTCTTACATCATATCCTTTGGTGAAAGCAATATCTAAAAGATGTTCATTATCATCAACAAAAAGTGCTTCATTTTCTTTGATTCCATAGTCTTCGATTGGAAAATCAAAAAAACGTCCATCTTTTTTCTCTTCCCCATAGATAGAAGAAACATAAAGTTTATCAAAGTATTGATCTAGTTTTTGATCTTTTAACAAATGATAAACACAAGGCCAGTTATCCGATAACATCAAAAGGATATATTTTTTTGATAGTTCTTTTAATTCATTTTCTACGCCATCATAAAACTTGTATTTTCCATCTTGATAAACAAAGTCATATGCTATCTTTTTGATTTCTTTTTCCATAGAAGGATAACCAAGCTCTTTTAACGTCTTATCGTAAAACAAAGAAAACATCTGATACTCTTCTTCTAACGTTTCCATCTTACTTGATAAAATATAGTTATAATGACTCATTACTTCTAATACTTTATCTATTTTTACATCAAGTGAGATAGTTTCCATAAAACAAGGTGTAACAAACCAATATCCTGTTGTAGGATAGGCTAAAACACCTCCAAAATCTAGTACTAAATATTTCATAATCATCCTTTCATTGTAATGCTACACTCGATAGACTATTTAAATCGTAATCGGCAACTCTTCCTAGCTTATAAGCAAAATATCCGGCACTTGCAATCATGGCTCCATTATCGGTACAAAACTTCATTGGTGGGATGGATAAATCGACTTGTTCTTCTTCACACATTTTACTGATTTCTTCTCTTAACCCTTTGTTTGCAGCAACTCCCCCTGCAACAATTAAGTGCTTAATCCCCTCTTTTTCAATTGCTTTTCTTGTTTTTCGAACCACACTTTCTACTGCTACTTTTTGAAACGATGCAGCAAGATCTTCTTTGTTTATGGTATTTCCATTTTGTTCTTCTTTATGATTTAAATTAATCACGGCACTTTTTAATCCACTAAAAGAAAAATTATAACTATCATCAGAAAGTGGAATTGGAAGATGATAAGTAGGCTTTCCACGATGTGCAAGCTCATCTACTTTTGGACCTCCTGGATAAGAAAGATCCATAACACGAGCTACTTTGTCATAACACTCTCCTATCGCATCATCTAAGGTACCTCCTAATTTTTCAAATTGAAAATGATCCGTCATTTTAATTAGTTCGGTATGCCCTCCTGATACGACAAGAGCAAGAAGTGGAAATTCTAATGGTTTTACTAGGCTATTCGCATAAATATGTCCTGCAATATGATGCACTGGAATTAATGGTTTTTGATATAAGTAAGAAAGAATCTTAGCTGCTTCTAGACCAATTAATAAGGAGCCAATTAATCCAGGACCATAAGTAAGCGCAATCGCATCAATATCATCCATTGTCATCTTTGCTTTTTCTAAACATTCTTCCAATACAAATGTAATATTTTTGACATGTTCACGACTAGCAATTTCAGGTACTACACCACCAAAGGATTTATGAATATCGATTTGGGATGAGATCACAGTAGAAATCTCTTCACAACCATTTTTTACAATGGAACAACTTGTCTCATCACAACTACTTTCAATTCCTAAAATATATATATCTTTCACAGTATCCCTCTTTTCACACATAGTATAACAAAAAAAAGAAAAAATAGCTATTGTTATAACTCTTTTTCCATTAAAATTCCATCGATCCCTTGATAATATCCTTTTCGAATGGCTTTCTTTTTGAAACCATATTTTTCATAAAGAGAAATTGCCTTAGTATTATCTTCTTTGACCTCTAAAGTAATGTTTTCTTTTCCTTTTTCCTTTTCCTCTTTTAATAATTCTTCCATCATAAAACTTGCAATCTTTTGTCCTTGGTATTCTTCTTTTACTCTTATTTGCTCTATTTCTACTCGTTCATAGATTTCACTATAAAGAAGGTATCCAACAATATTCCCATCTTTTTTATAAAGATATAATTTAAAATATGGATTTTCTTGAAATTGTTTTTCCACAATGTTATTTTCTTTTAAAAAAGTATCCACAAGATTTTGTGGATAAGAAGAATATTTTTCTATCATAATCCTTGTTTTTCCTCAGCTTCAGTTTTTTTCAAATAAATAGGATTCACAAGATGAGGATTTGTGCCTTTCTTATCTTTATAAAAGGTAACAATTTTTAAAATATCTGGAGAATAGAAAACTTGCTTTGCTTTTGTTTCTATTTTACTATTGGCAATAACATCATAATCGTAAGAGGCTGCCAAAGATTCTAGTTCGGATAATAAAATATATTGATCTTCTATCACTTTATTCCCTTCTCTATCATAAAGCGCACCATAGACAAAACCACGCCGTGCATCAATTAATGGCATAATGTATTTTTTATCTCCACAATAAGATAATGCCATAGCAGAAAGTCCAGATACTTCTATAATTTCTTTTTTCAAAGCCCAAGCATAAGTTTTCGCAATCGTAACGCCAATTCGAATTCCCGTAAAAGAACCAGGTCCTGTTACCACAAAAATTTTATCCACAGCATCTGGGGATATCTTAGCAAGATCCATCATGGTTATGATATCAGAAACAGAAACTTTGGATAATTCTTGACCATATTCTTTTTTAATCTCTTGTATTACCTTATTCTCTTTTACAAGACCAGTATACAAATAACTTGATGAAGTATCAAGATAAAAACTGATCATAAAATAGCCTCACAAATATCTTCGTATACTTTACCATGTGGTACGATATTAATAACTCTTGTATTTTCTTCTTCAGTTGATAATTTAAATTTGATATCAAGTCGCTCTTCTGGCAAAGAATCTTCAATCATATCTGCCCATTCAATAATGGTAACGCCACCTTTTTGAAAATATTCTTCAATTCCAATCTCACTTACTTTACCATCAATACGATATACATCCATATGGTAAAGTGGAAGTTGTCCACTTTGATATTCTTTAATAATATTAAATGTTGGACTTGTTACTTCTTCTTGCACTTCAAGTGCAGATGCAAAACCTTTGGTAAAAATGGTTTTTCCACTTCCCAAATCTCCACTTAAACAAATAACCATATTTGGAAAATGTTCTGATTCAATGTTTTGAGCTAACTCAATAGTATCTTTTTCACTATAAGATGTAATTTTATAATTCATGTTTCTCCCTCTTTCCGTCTAAACCATTATAACAAAGACCTACTTTCTATTTCAAGTCTTATTCCAATTCTTTACACATTTTTCACTTTTCGTAGAAAATAACATTTAAAATATAGGAAATATTAGTCAGTGTGAATAACATATTTATTATATAATTTCATCTGTTCTTCCTTTTTTTTTCGATTTTCTATTTTTTTATCTTCAACAGGATATACACTTTTTACTTTTAATTCTCTACCATTATTTACTCTAATAGCCACTAAAATATTATAATTTATTTTTTTATAATATTCTAAGCCCTTTTTTATTTTGTCATAAAAAACATAATCAGGATTTTGAATAATATTTTTTAAAGAATTCATTACTAAATAATAATCATCTTTTGTGGAATAATCACTAATATGTCGCTTTCTACTATGCTCCATTGCTTCTTCATAAATAACTATATTTTTCCCTTTTTGTTCTGGTATTTCCCATTGTTTGGCTATTTCATCGCTAACTTTTCCTAAAATTTTCTTCATATATGGCTCCTAACTATTTGTTTTTTAGAAAGAAATAGAGTCCATACAATTGTATGGACTCATTTGAGTAACAGGCCATTGCATCACTTGGCATCTCATCGAGTCTTATAAACTCTACACTTTAGATTTTTCAATCCGCGATAGACGATGACTTCCTATCCTCTATTACCCAATATATAATATACAATGAACAATCAACAAAAAAATGTCGAAAATACATTGCTATTATTCAATTAATTTGTAGATACATCTTTCTTCTATGTGACACATATTATAACATATCATACATAAAAAGTCAAAAGAAATCAAAATATTTTTTCTTCGTAACTACCACCATATATAAAATCATCTATAAACTTACAAATTAACTATATCATACAAACTATAAAAATATCAACATAATTTTTCTCTACAAAATTATATATTTTTAATTCGTTTTACTATTTTCTCTATTAATTTCGTAACAGCTTCTTCCTTTTCATTTAAATCTTCTACATTAAGACAATGATCGATAGTATCATGTAGAATTACTTTGATACCTGCACTTTCTGCGAAACTACCCAAAGTTGTAATCGCACCTTCACTACTATAAAGTTCTTTTTCTTTCGCTCCAATTGCAATTGAAATCAGCTTTTTTCCTTCTAACTCTTTTGAAGCATACAAAGGATTAAGACGATCCATAAAAATTTTAATATCACCGGATAACGTGTTCCAGCGAACAGGCGTTAAAAAAATTAAAATATCTGCATCTTTTACTTTTAGAATATTTTCCATCATATCATCATGAAAATCACAAACTCCTGTCTGGTCACAATCCATACAACCAGTACATAAATGAATCTTTTGATTCCCTGGTGTAATAGACGTTACAGGAATTCTTTCTTTCTTTAATTCTGTCATTAATCTCTTTCCAAATGTATAGCAGTTTCCTTCTCTTCTGGATCCTACAATAATAAGTACTTTTCGCATAATATCACCATTAATAATATGGAAAAAAACATAATTTTTATACAAACAAAAAAATCTCAATGACTTTCCATTTTCATTTTTTATTATATATAGGATTTCTATGATATTAATCAAAGAAAAAAGTTGATGACGCTAACGTGTCCTCATTTAAGGGACTTAGCCGAACATCAACTTTTCTGGCAGTTAATATACCACAATCTAACCCAAATGTCAAATATAACACATCATCCATAGTAACCTAAATAATAATTCAGCAAATAACGAAACATTTATTTGGATAAGAAATATTGATGTTATAAAGAAATTTAAAGAAACACTACAAGACAGTGATTGAACTTTGTTTTTGTCCAAATCATATTACTGTTCTCTACTTGTTCTCTACCGATAAAGATTAATGAGAACTCATGAAGTTTTTAAAATAATAAAACCATTGATTCTATTATATATCAATGGTTACAAACAAAAAAATTCTCAGCGACTTCCTATTTTTGCGATAAACTATCGTCGGCGTTAAACGGCTTAACTTCTGTGTTCGGGATGGGAACAGGTGTACCCCGCTTGCTATCGTCACTGAGAAAAATATAGAGAAATAATTCTCTGAAAACATAGATATTGTGTTCATCAAATTTATAATAGGGTTAAATCCTCGATCTATTAGTACTAGTCAGCTCAACATGTCACCATGCTTCCACCTCTAGCCTATCAACCTCATCGTCTTTGAGGGATCTTACTATATAAAATATGGGAAAACTCATCTTAAAGTTGGCTTCCCGCTTAGATGCTTTCAGCGGTTATCCATTCCCTACATAGCTACTCTGCACTGCAGCTGGCGCTACAACAGATACACCAGAGGTAGGTCCATCCCGGTCCTCTCGTACTAAGGACAGCTCTCTTCAATTTTCCTACGCCCACAACGGATAGGGACCGAACTGTCTCACGACGTTCTGAACCCAGCTCGCGTGCCACTTTAATGGGCGAACAGCCCAACCCTTGGAAGCGAATCCACCTCCAGGATGTGACGAGCCGACATCGAGGTGCCAAACACCACCGTCTATGTGAACTATTGGGTGGTATCAGCCTGTTATCCCCAGGGTAACTTTTATCCGTTAAGCGACGACCATTCCATTCTGCATCGTCTGATCACTAAGTCCTACTTTCGTATCTGCTCGACTTGTTGGTCTCGCAGTCAAGCTCCCTTATACCTTTACGCTCTATGAATGATTTCCAAACATTCTGAGGGAACCTTTGAGCGCCTCCGTTACTCTTTGGGAGGCGACCGCCCCAGTCAAACTGCCCACCAGACACTGTCCCTGAACCGGATCACGGTCCTAGGTTAGAAGTTCAATGTACTAAGGGTGGTATTCCAAGGTTGACTCCATTAGGACTAGCGTCCTAACTTCAACGTCTCCCACCTATCCTCTACATAATACACCAAACCTCAATATCAAGCTACAGTAAAGCTCCATGGGGTCTTACCGTCCTGTTGCGGGTAACCTGCATTTTCACAGGTATTAAGATTTCACCGAGTCTATGGTTGAGACAGTGCCCAGATCATTACACCTTTCGTGCGGGTCAGAACTTACCTGACAAGGAATTTCGCTACCTTAGGACCGTTATAGTTACGGCCGCCGTTCACTGGGGCTTCAATTCGTACCTTCGAATCATCGACTAAAAGTCTATCTAAGCACTCCTCTTAACCTTCCAGCACTGGGCAGGTGTCAGCCCCTATACATCGTCTTACGACTTAGCAGAGACCTGTGTTTTTGGTAAACAGTTGCCTGGGCGTCTTTAGTGCCGGTCATCGAAATGACCACCCCTTATCCCGAAGTTACGGGGTTATTTTGCCGAGTTCCTTAACCATAGTTCTCTCGCTCACCTTAGGATACTCTCCTTGCCCACCTGTGTCGGTTCTCGGTACGGGTACCTATATGATTAACCCTAGAAGCTTTTCTTGGAAGCATGGAGTCAATTGATTTCGATGCAAGCATCTCCACTATCACACTTCAGCTGAAACGATAAACGGATTTCCCTATTTATCAGCCTTTGTGCTTAGACCAGAATCCAATAACTGGCTCAACCTATCCTTCTCCGTCACTCCATCAGTCATATAGGTAGTACAGGAATATCAACCTGTTGTCCATCGGCTACGCCTCTCGGCCTCGTCTTAGGACCCGACTAACCCTGGGAGGACGAACCTGCCCCAGGAAACCTTAGGCAAACGGTGGATGGGATTCTCACCCATCTTGCGCTACTCACACCGGCATTCTCACTTCCAAGCGCTCCAGCAGTCCTTTCGGTCTACCTTCTGTGCCCTTGGAACGCTCCCCTACCATCCATGCATAAGCATGAATCCGCAACTTCGGTACTGTACTTAGCCCCGGTACATCTTCGGCGCAGTGTCACTCGACTAGTGAGCTATTACGCACTCTTTAAAGGATGGCTGCTTCTAAGCCAACCTCCTAGCTGTTTTGACAACTCCACATCCTTTCCCACTTAGTACAGATTTTGGGACCTTAATTGGCGATCTGGACTCTTTTCCTTTTGCGTATGGACGTTATCACCCACACGCTGACTCCTGAGCATGCTAACCATGGCATTCGGAGTTTGATTACACTCAGTACCCCTAGGTGGGGCCATTGCATATTCAGTGCTCTACCTCCATGGCGCTAAAATCTCAAGGCTAGGCCTAAACCTATTTCGGGGAGAACCAGCTATATCCGAGTTCGATTGGAATTTCACCGCTAGCCAC
>CANQYK010000020.1 GCA_947628065.1 uncultured Bacilli bacterium
GCTATTGGAAAAAGTGAAGGAATAGCCATTGGCGAAGAAAAGAAAGAGAAGGAAATAGCAAGAAATTTAAAGAAACTTAATATTCCAATTTCTGATATTATGAAGGCTACTGGTCTTTCAATAAAAGAAATAAAAATGTTATAGGAAGAATATCTGGTTCTTCTTTTTTTATACTTGCAAATGCAATAAGTGACGCTTATAATGAAGATGAAGAGTTAAAGAAGTTTGCAAAATTTCTAAAATGTAAGACAATGAAAGAACTAGAACAGTTCGGGAAGGAGAATGAAGAATATATGTCAATTTATGAAAGAATACGTAAGTTATTAGATGGAGAAGAACTCCTTGATGTTTATGATAAAGAACAAACGCATGAAGAGGAAATTGCTTATAGTAAGAAAGAAGGCATTGCTATTGGAAAAAGTGAAGGAATAGCCATTGGCGAAGAAAAGAAAGAGAAGGAAATAGCAAGAAATTTAAAGAAACTTAATATTCCAATTTCTGATATTATGAAGGCTACTGGTCTTTCAATAAAAGAAATAAAAATGTTATAGAAGAATGGTTATATTTTAGAGTATAAAAAAAGAAAAAAAGGAAACCATAATATTAGGTGATACTATGGAATTGGTCTTTGTATTATTAAAAACATTCTTTTTTTATTGGTTGATTGTAATTGTTTATCGTTTTATGGGAAAACGGGAAGTAGGGGAACTTAGTATTGTAGATTTAATTGTTTCTATTTTAATTGCAGAACTTGCTGCTATGAGTATTGAACAAGCAAAAAGTAGTATTCTTTTTAGTTTTCTTTCTATTTTACTTCTTGTATTCCTACAAATTTTAGTATCCAAACTTTCTTTAAAATATGACAAATTAAGAGGCTTATTAGATGGTAGTCCATCTATTATTATCAATCGTGGGAAAGTAAATTTTAAAGAACTTGTAAAACAACGATATAACCTTGATGATTTACTAACACAGTTAAGAGCAAGAAATGTAAAAAGTATTGAACAAGTTGATTATGCAATTTTAGAAACATCTGGAAAACTTTCTGTTTTTCCCAAGCAAAACGGAAAAAGTGGGGCATATCCACTTCCTTTAATTTTAGATGGAAAAATACAAGAGGATACACTAAAAGAATTAAAGAAAACAAAAACATGGTTACTTGAATTGTTAAAACAAGAAAAGGTAGAACTGGATGATGTTTTCTATGGTTTTTACCGGAATCATCAATTGTTTTTTATTAAAAATAGTGATTGTATTTCTTAAACGACAAAAAATGATCTTTCCTTTTTATAAAATAAGATGAGGTGATGAAAGATGCAAAAGAAACTTTTAATCCTTATCTTTTTTTTGTTATTGCTTCTTTTTATACCTGTAAAAGAAAAGAAAGTAATACGGAAGGAGGAGAGTAATACGAGTGAGAGGCGTGCTATTTTTATCTCTTATATAGAACTTAGCAAATTAAATGGGAAAGATGAGATAACAATGAAAAATATGATTGATGACATGTTAGATAATATTCATGATTTTGGATTTAATATGGTATTACTGCAAGTAAGAAGTTTTTCGGACGCTATTTATCCATCTGCAATATTTCCTAGTAGTAGAATGATTGTAGAAAACGAAGGAGATCCGCTTCCTTTTGATATTCTAGAATACTTTATAAAAGAAAGTCATAAAAGAGGATTAGAACTTCATGCTTGGATTAATCCTTATCGAATTCGAAATAATATATCAGAAGGTGATATCAGTGATAAAAATCCAGCTTTTTTCTATCTTGATACCAATAAAGTAGAGAAAAGTGAAAAAGGTTTGTTCTATAATCCAGCGGATAGTGAAGTAGAATCTTTAATTTTAGATGGTATAAAAGAACTTTTAGATAATTATGATGTAGATGGGATTCACTTTGATGATTACTTTTATCCAACGGATACGATTGATTATGAAAATTATCGATTAGCAAAAGAGCAAAATAATAATTTATCTTTGCAAGAGTTTCGTCTATCTATAACATCTAGCCTTATAAAAAAAACATATCAATTGGTAAAGAAAAAAGATAGAAACTTATTATTTGGTATTAGTCCTGAGGGTAATATTGATAATAATTATAATAGTAATTATATTGATACGAGACGTTTTGCTAGGGAAGATGGATTTGTTGACTATTTAATGCCTCAAATTTATTTTGGTTTTTTAAATAGTACAAGGCCTTTTTTAAAAACAGTGGAAGAGTGGAATAATTTAATTACTGCAAATAATGTAAAGTTAATTCCAGCACTTGCTTTTTATAAAGTAGGAAATTATGATACGTATGCGAAAGAAGGAAGCAATGAATGGATTGAATACAATAATATTATTGCACGAGAAGTTATAGAAAGTAGAAAATTATCCAAATATGATGGTTTTGCTCTTTTTCGATATGATTCTATTTTTCAAGAGATGCCGACGATACCTGTCCTTGCAGAGAAAGAAAATTTAAAAATTGTTTTAGAAAATTAAAAAAGGTGTTATAATGATATAGAATAGAGGTGTAGGATGAAGAAAAATGGTTTTACATTAATTGAATTATTAGCGACAATCATGATTCTTTCTCTTATTATGGTTGTGGCTGTTCCAAATGTAATGAGTACGATTGAAAATAATAAAAGAAGAACTTATGTGGAAGATGCAAAAAAAATGATAACATTAGCGGAATATCGTATTCGAAGTGATACTACGATAAGTACACCAGATACGAATAAGTGTATTATTGTAACGCTTTCTGCTCTTGACTTTACAGAATTTGACGATGGTCCAGAAGGAGGAGATTATGATCTTTCTAATTCTTATGTTGTTATTGCCAATAGTGGTGGTACCTATAAGTATTATGCTACGTTGTCAGAAAAATATGGGTCAAACAAAAGAAAAGGTGTAACAAATCTTTCTCGTGATGAGTTAAATAAACAAGATGCACTTCAGAAAGTAAGTGACATGCCAAGTTCCATTAGTGTGCCGTCTGGAAGTTTAAGTTTACCGGGATTAACATGTACAGTTCAAAAAACTATAAATTATCAAAAATCGTAATGAAGAATTGACAAGTATAAAAAAAATTGGTATTCTTTTAATAGAGGATATGGAGGAGTTAAAGGGATGAAAGATAAATTAAATAATAAAGGTTTTACTCTTATTGAATTGTTAGCAGTTATCGTTATTTTGGCTATTTTGATGGCTCTAGCAGTTACAAGTATGCAAAAAATTATGGATGATGCAAAGAAAAATACTTATGTTACGACCGCACAACAATTTGTAAATGCTGTACGTATTGGAGTTGTTAATATGGATTATGCAACACCGGAAGGAGATGGTTGTGTGATTGTTCCAGTTAGTCTTATTGATTTGGAACAAGGAAATCAAAAAAGTCCTTTTGGAAAAAATCTTAAAGATGATAATAGTTTTATTTTAATAAAAAATAGTAATGCATCAGGTTCTAATCAATTATCATATTACGTTACTATGGCGGATGCTTCTAATAACGGTTTTAAACTTACCATTGATTCTGTATTGAGTAAAGATAATGTTATTATGCGTGGTGCGGATGGTTTTACTGGTATTGCAAGACCATCTGGTAATGTTCCACAGTCTAATATAAATGGTGCGACAAGTGATCTTATTTGTACTACTGTAAAAGTGTGTACTAGTGCAGGATGCTGATGCTCTTAAAAAGAGCTTTTTTTCTTGCCTAAAATAAGATATAATGAAGTAGGAGTTGATATTATGTTAATAATAGGAAGTCATGTTGGCTATAAAAAAGATACTGGTTTAGTGGGAAGTGTAAAAGAGGCTTTATCCTATGGAGAGAATACTTTTATGTTTTATACAGGGGCACCACAAAATACTATTCGTAGTACCATTGATAACCAACAAGTAGAAGAAGCTTTTTCTTTGATGAGGGAGAATGATATGTTATCTGATAAAGTTATTGTTCATGCACCCTATATTATTAATCTTGGAAATAGCGATGAAGAGAAGTTTTCTTTTTCTTGTCGTTTTTTGGAGCAAGAATTAAAGCGAGTAGAAGCATGTCATATGAAATATTTGGTTTTACATCCAGGAAGTCATGTTGGAAATGGAATAGAAAAAGGGATTCAGACTGTTATTAAAGGTTTGAATGAAATCTTAGAAAAAGATACAACAAATGTAATGATATTACTTGAGACAATGGCTGGTAAGGGTAGTGAAATAGGAAGTTGTTTTGAAGAGTTAAAACAAATTATAGATGGGGTAGAGAAAAAAGATCGCATTGGTATTTGTCTTGATACTTGTCATTTGCACGATGCGGGTTATGATTTAACACAATTTGACAGTCTTCTTCTTACTTTGGATCAAATTATTGGGCTTGAAAAAGTAAAGTGTATTCATGTAAACGATAGTAAAAATGAGAAAGGTGCAAGAAAAGATCGACATGAAAATTTTGGATTTGGAAAAATTGGTTTTGATACTTTAATTCATATTGTTTATCATGAAAAATTAAAGGATATTCCTAAAATATTAGAAACACCTTATGTGGATCGACTTTATCCTCCTTATCGGTATGAAATCGAAATGATAAAGAAGAAAGAATTTGATTGTAATTTATTGGAAAAGATAAAAAAAATTGAAAATTAAAAATTTGTATGGTATGATTAACTTATAAAGATAGAAAGGATGGAATAGTAATTTATTCTTTTGGTGTTGAAATAAATGGAAAAGAAAAAAATAATTGGTATTGTAGCAAGTATTATTATTGTAGTTCTTATTGTAATAGGAATTAGTTATGCTTTTCTTGCAAAGAAAATAGTGGGAGAAAAGGGAAAAATTATTTATCATACGGGTTCTTTGGATGTAATATTAGAAGAAGATAGTACAGTATCGTTGGATTTAGAAAATGCGATTCCAACGATTGATGAAGCTGGGATGAAAAGTGATAAAGTATATCGTTTTACAGTAAAAAATAATAGTAGTACAGATCTTAACTATGAAATTTATTTAGATGATGATAGTGAAGCGTTAGAAGAATGTGGTGATTGTACAGCAATGCAGGATAAAGATGTCAAATATCAGTTAAAAAAAGGGGATGATTCTGTTGTTAATACGATTGAAAATAGGAAATTAAAAGAAGATCGTGTAGCGGCAGGAAAAAGTAATACATATGAATTAAGATTATGGATTAATATTGATGCTACTACGGATGTGTTGGATAAATATTTTTATGGAAAGATACGAGTAGAAGTTGCTCAAAATTTGGATACTCCATCTGCAGTAGAGACTTTACTTGCTAAGTATACAAATACAGCTGATGTACAGGATTATGATGTAAATTATACGAAAGAAGATAGTAGTGCGAAAGAAAATAAAATGTATGTATTTCAACATGCAAGAGCTGTTCAACAAGCAAATTGGAATAAAGATGAATTGGTAGATTATCGATATGTAGGGAAAGATCCCAATAATTATGTAACCTTTAATAATGAGACGGCAGGATGGAGAATTATTGGAATTGAGACAGTAGAAGATAGAAATGGGGGAAAAGAAAAGAGAATTAAATTAATAAGAAAAGATCCATTAACAGTAGGATCTACGCAGACAATGGTATGGGATAATAAAAGGACTGGTGTAGGTTCTGCGGTTGATACATCAGGAAGTAATGATTGGACTGATTCAAGATTAATGTATTTATTAAATCCAAATCATACGGAAGAAAAAACAGGAGTAAGTGGAAGTATTTATTGGAACAGGCAGAGTGGAAATTGTCCGACAGGAAAAGATGATGGTATGACTGCTTGTGATTTTAGTGAAGTAGGATTATTACCAGAATCTAGAGAAATGGTAGAAGAAGCCAAATGGTTTTTAGGAGGAACTGCTAGTTGGGATTCTGCAAGTACTGGTATGGTAAATCAATGGTATTCGTATGAAAGAGGAGCAACGGTATATTTTAGTAGTAGTCGTCCAAGACAGTTGAGTTGGATTGGTAGTGTAGGGTTATTATATCCTTCTGATTATGGATATGCAACAAGTGGGGGTAGTGCAACTAATAGAGATCAATGCTTAAATACTGTAGATATATATCATTGGATGGATAGTTATGCAGAATGTTCTCAAAATAATTGGCTTTTTGATGCTGATCATTTTCAATGGACTATATCGTCTAGTTCAAAAGATGCTAGTTCTGCTTTTATGATAGCACGAGGAGGACTTGTAAATTCTACGGAAGGAAATGTTAATTATTTGTTATCTGCTATTCGTCCTGTTGTATATTTAAAGGCTGATGTATTATATACTTCTGGTGATGGAAGTAGTAGTAATCCATTTGTTTTAGAAAGAAAGGCGTGATTCTTATGATAAATCGTTGGAAAAAGGTAAATTTTGTTTGTTATCACCTAACTTTTAATTTTATTGGAAAGGATAGGATAGACTAGTTCTATTCTTTTTGTGTTATTATGAAAGAGAAAAAGTTAATTATCATTATTGTAGTATCGATTATTGTTAGTATTTTGGTTATAACTGGTGTAAGTTATGCTTTGTTTTCGAAAACATTAAAAGGTGATAAAACATTAAGTATTGAATCTGGTACGTTAAAAATAGATTTTGAAGAAGGAGATACTATTAGTTTAGAGAATACTGGTACTTTAAGTGATGAAGAAGGACTAGAAAGTGATCCTTATACTTTTACGATAACAAATAGTGGAGACATTAAGGCATATTATACGATATCCTTCCAAGAAGATACGGATAATAATACATTAGATACGAATTTTGTAAAATATAAGTTAACAAGTGATAAAGGATATGATTCTGGAATCAAAGTAATGAAGGAAGTTGGAAATGGAACATTCATAGTAAAGGATGAAGATACTTTAGGAACAAGTGAAGATGATAAAAAGATAGTTTATACCTTAAGATTGTGGTTAAGTGATACAGCAGATAATAGTGCGCAAGGAACAATATATAAGATGAAAGTATTGGTAAAAGGATATAGTAACAAGCAACCAAAACCAGCAGTAGATACGTTACTAACAGAATTTACGAATGATGAAGCAATACAAGATTATGATGTAAATTATAATAAAGAAGATAGTAGTGCGAAAGAGAATAAGATGTATGTGTTTGATCATACAAGTAGTAAAGGAAGTCAACAAAGTGATTGGAGTGAAGAAGAACTAAAAGATTATAGATATATAGGAGCTGACCCAAATAATTATGTAACCTTCAATAATGAAGAAGCAGGATGGAGGATAATTGGAATCGAGACAGTAGATGATGGAACAGGAAAGAGGGAAAAAAGAATTAAATTAATAAGAAAAGACCTATTACCAGTAGGAACAGATAATTACTTATCATGGGATAATAAACCAAGTGGAACAGGGTCATCCGAGCATGAATATGGAAGTAATGATTGGACAGATTCAAGATTGATGATGGTATTAAATCCAGGATATGAAGAAGAAGCAAATGCAACAGGAGGGAAAGGAAGTTTATACTGGAATAGACAAAGTGGAAGTTGTCCATTAGGTTCTGGAACAACAGTTTGCAATTTCACAAGTACAGGATTAAAAGAAGAAGCACAAAAACTGATAGGAGATGCAAAGTGGTATTTAGGTGGAACAGTAAATTATCAAAGTACAAGTAATGGAACAGCAAATCATTTTTATTCTTACGAAAGAGGAGAAACAGTATATAGTAGTAGTGAGCATCCAAGAAAAACGAACTGGACAGGGAAAGTAGGATTGATGTATCCTTCTGACTATGGATATGCGACAAGTGGTGGAACAACGGCGAATAGAGCAACCTGTTTAGCAAAAGAGTTGTATAACTGGGATAGTAGTAGTGGAGGAATATCAGATTGTAAGACGAATGACTGGCTCTTTATTAATAACAAGTATCAATGGACAATCGCCCCTCGTACCAGCTCCTCGTACGACGTGTTCATTGTGTACAGCGACGGGTCTGTCAGCTACAACTTTGCGTACTACAGCCGCAGTGTGGCGCGTCCAGTCGTATATCTAGTATCTAATATAAAGTTGCTAAAGGGTATAGGAAGTGAAACTGACCCATTTGAGTTTGGGCTTTAAGTCTTTGTTGTAGATTTTGGGTAAGAATATTATTTTTCTTTCATAAAAAAATGAGTTGTTTGGAAATTAAAAATTAATTTCTTAAAGCTCATTTTTTATTGTTTTAGAAATATTGTCTTTTTAAGTTTTGTAATAATACAACTGTTTCTTGGTAGATATTATCCCTTATTTTTCCTTTTAAAGAAGAAAGAATGGTATCATTTTTGATAATCTCTTCATAGTTTTCTTTTAAAAAATTCGTAATCATAATAGCTTCATCCTCGGTTGGATAAACTCCTTTGCTTTCTAAAAATCCCATTGTTAAATGATGATTTAGAGTTGTTATATTTCGTTTTATAAAGCGTTCTATCATATTTTCTCCTCTCTTATTAAAATTCTATGAAATAAATTTTAAAATATGTGATAAACTATATATAAAGGAGCTTATTATGACAAAAATAAAACAAAAAGTAAAAAAGAAACAACTTAATAAAATCGAAAAAAAACAAGCCGTTGGTAGCGTTCTTTATCAAAAGCGTTTTACTTTTTTTGCTGTTATTATTGGTTTTTGTTTTTGCCTTCTTGCTTTTCGTCTTTATCAAGTAATGTTAAGGGATGAGAAAAAATATGAAACTTCTCTTGAGACTCTTGCGATGCAGACGGTGGAAGGTGCTAGTACACCAAGGGGAAGAATCCTTGATCGAAATGGGAAAGTCATTGTTGATAACCAAGCGGTTAAAACAATTTATTACCAAAAAGATAGTAAAATAACCGAGGAGGAAGAAGTAAAACTTGCTTATGAAGTATCAAGTCATTTGGAACTTCCGATTGATAAACTAACGGATCGAATGAAGCGGGAGTTCTTTGTTTCGAAAAACAAAAGTGAGATGAAAAAAAGAATTACCAAAAAAGAATGGGAGAAGTTAGAACAAAGAAAATTATCCAATAAAGATATAGAGGAGTTAAAAATAGATAGGGTAACCGATGTTGAATTAAATTCCTTTACCGAAGAAGATAAAAAGGCAGCTTACCTTTATTATTTGATGAACAAAGGTTATACGTACGATCAAAAAATAATAAAAACCAAAAATGTATCCGATAGTGAGTATGCTTATATTGCAGAAAACAATCAAAATTTGGAAGGATTTAATACAAGGCTTGATTGGGAGAGGAGTTATCCCTATGGAAATGTTTTTAAAACAATGCTTGGAACGGTATCCGATAATGGACTACCAAGTGAAGAAAAGGATGAATATCTTGCAAAGGGATATGCCTTAAATGATAAAGTAGGTACTAGTTATATTGAAAAACAATATGAAAACTATTTAAAAGGAGAAAAAGAAGTTTATCGTGTTTTAAACCGACATGAACTAGAATTAATCAAAGAAGGAAAAAGAGGTAATGATATTGTTTTAACGATTGATATTGAACTACAAAAACAAGTAGAAGAAATACTAGACCGAGAGGTTATTGCTGCTAAGAAAACACCAAATACACAACACTACAATCGAAGTTTTGTTGTTATGCAAGATCCAAATAATGGAGAAATTTTAGCAATGGCAGGAAGACAAGCAATACCGGATGGTATGGGTGGTTATAAAACAATTGATTTTACTGCTGGTATCTTAACATCTCCAATGACATCAGGGTCTGTTGTAAAAGGTGCCAGTATGTTGGTTGGATTTAATCAAGGAGCGATTTCTCCTGGTACTTATCTTGTTGATGAATGTGTAAAATTAAAAGGGGTTAAACAAAAATGTTCTTCAAGAGCAGGAATTGGTAGAATCAATGATATTGATGCTCTTGCACTATCAAGTAATGTCTATCAGTTTAAAACAGCAATTAAAGTAGCGGGTTATACGTATACTTATGATATGCCATTTAAAGTCGATAAATCTGTTTTTGATTTATACCGAAATACTTTCCATGAATTTGGTCTTGGTGTTAAAACAGAAATTGACCTACCAGTAGAGTCAACCGGATTCACAAGTGATAATACAGCAGGAGGACTTCTTCTTGACTTTGTTATGGGTCAATATGATACGTATACCCCAATACAATTATCCCAATATATTTCAACGCTTGCGAATGGTGGTAGTAGGTATCAACCGCACCTATTAAAAGAGGTTCATCAGTCAACGGAAGATGATTCCTTAGGAAAAACGATTTATACCTTTACACCAAATGTGTTAAATACTGTCAATACAAAACCGGAATATATGAGTAGGGTAAGAGAAGGATTTCGAGCTGTTATGGCAAAAAGTTATGGTCTTGGACGTGGTTATATTGATGAGAGTCATGAGCCTTCTGGAAAAACAGGAACCAGTCAAAGTTTTAAGGATACCGATGGTGATGGTATTATTGATACACCAACGGTTTCAACCTCTTTTATTGGTTATGCGCCAACGACCAATCCAAAAATTTCTATTACGGTAACGAGTCCAGATTCTACGCTTGAAAATCAAGCAACAACGTATTCTACCTTAGTAACAAGAAATGTTACCAAAAGTGTAAGTGAAGTTTATTTTAATTTATATCCTTAAAAGAATTTATTGCACTTTTTCTTATGTTTTGTTATGATAAGTATGGAAGTAGAGGGGATAGTATGAGAGATGTTAATTTATTAGTATCAAACGGAGTTAACGTAGAGAAAAGCTTAGAATTGTTTGGGGATATGGAAACTTATGACAGTACGTTAGGAGATTTCTTATCAGATATCAATGAAAAAGAAAAAAAGATCAAAGATTATAAAGAAATGGGAGATATGGCAAACTATAGTATTTATGTTCACGGTTTAAAAAGCGATGCGAAATACTTTGGATTTGATACGCTTGCTAATTATGCTTATCAACATGAAATGGCAAGCAAAGAGAATAATTTATATTATGTAACGGAGCATTTTGATGAATTAATTATTGAACTAAATCGTATTATTCATCTTGTAAAGCAATATTTAGGACTAGAAGATGCTGGAGTTGAGATTGTTGTGAAGGAAGCATCCTCAAAAAATGCTTTGATTGTTGTTGATGATTCTGCTGTAATTAAAAATTTTATTCAAAAAATCTTTCATAATCAGTTTGAAGTATTAATGGCAAATGATGGGAATGAAGCTTTAAGTTTAATTGAAAATAGAGATGGAAAAAAGATTGTAGGAATGTTACTTGATCTTAATATGCCAAATGTTAATGGTTTTCAAGTATTGGAATATTTTCAAAATCATAATTTGTTTGATGCGATTCCGGTATCAATTATTACAGGAATTGGTGATGATAAATTAGTATCGCAAGCTTTTCTATATCCTATTGTTGATATTATAAGAAAACCCTTTAATGAAAAAGATATTAAAGTAGTGGTAGAAAAAACCATTCAATATGCGCATGAGTTAATATAAGCATTCGTAAGGATGTTTTTTTCTTACAAATTTTTTTCTTTTCATAGGAAAAAAAAGAAAGTTATGGTATTATAATAAAAGAAGAAAGGAAGTGGAATGATGAGTGGACATTCAAAATGGGCAACCATTCATAGAAAGAAAGGAGCACTTGATGCAGCAAGAGGAAAAGTCTTTCAAAAACTTGCGAAAGAAATCTATGTAGCTGCAAAACTTGGAACACCAGATGTAGATAGTAATCCGAACCTTCGAATGGTAGTAGAAAAAGCAAAAGCAGCAAACATGCCAAAAGATAATATTCAAAAAGCAATTGATAAAGCCAAAGGAGCAAGTGAAGGGGAAAACTATGAAAACGTACGATATGAAGGATATGGTCCAGGTGGTGTTGCGTTTATGGTAGATTGTTTAACCGATAATCGGAACCGAACCGCATCGTTTGTTCGAAGTGCTTTTACAAAGTGTGGTGGTAATCTTGGGACGGATGGCTCTGTTAGTTATTTGTTTGAGCGAAAAGGATTAATTGAAATTCCAAGAGATTATGATGAAGATGAAGTAATGATGACATCTCTTGATGCTGGAGCAACGGATATGGAAAACCTTGATACTACATACTTTATTACAACACCAGCAGATAAGTTTATTGCAGTAAAAGATGCCCTTAGTGAAATGGGAGTAAAGGAATTTTTAACGAGTGAAGTAACTTATGTTGCAAGCAATTTAATGGATGTAGAAGAGGATATCAAAGAACGTGTTTACAAATTACAAGATCAACTAGAAGATTTGGATGATGTTCAAAGTGTCTATTGTAATTTAAAAGAGGAGTAGTGATAAGATGTATTCATATATGATAGGAGAGGTAAAAGATATTGTTTTGAATGCCATTGTTTTAGAAAATAATAAAATTGGTTATTTGATTAATACTCCAAATCCTTTTGCATTTGAAGAAGGAAAGGAATACAAAGTTTATTTGTATCAACAAATAAAAGAAGATGAACATTGTTTGTTTGGTTTTAAGACAAAAGAAGAAAAAGAACTTTTCCTAAAATTAATTAGTGTTAAAGGATTGGGTCCTAAAATGGCACTTCCCATTCTTGCGACTGGATCTATTTCTGGAATTATGGATGCGATTGAGCGAGAGAATCTTTTATACTTAAAAAAGTTTCCAAAAATTGGTGATAAGTTAGCCAAACAGATGATTTTAGATTTAAAAGGAAAACTTGGAACGATTGATAGTGTAGAAGAAGAAAATCATACGGATGAAGTACGGGATGCTTTGATTGGTCTTGGTTACAAAGAGAAAGAGTTAAGAAGTGTACTTGCGAAAGTTGATCATAGTTTGTCGGTTGAGGAACAAATAAAAGCAGCCCTAAAATTATTTATGAAGTAGGTGAGTTATGGAAGAACGTGTTATTGGAAATGAAAAATTAGAAGACGATGGAATTTTGGATAATAGTATAAGACCAGAGGTGTTAGATGAATACATTGGACAAACGGAAGTAAAAGAGAATATTCATGTGTTTATTGAAGCTGCAAAAATGCGAAAAGAGCCCCTTGACCATGTATTATTATATGGACCACCTGGTCTTGGAAAGACAACCCTTGCTTATATTATTGCAAGAGAGATGGAAGTAAACATTAAAACAGCAAGTGGACCATCCATTGAGAAATCAGGAGACCTTGCTGCTGTTCTTTCTACGCTTGAACCAGGGGATGTTTTATTTATTGATGAGATTCATAGAATGCCAAGATATATTGAAGAAATACTATATCCTGCTATGGAAGATTTTTCTCTTGATATTATTATTGGAAGTGAGGGAAATACAAGAAATATAAAAATTGATCTTCCTCCTTTTACTTTGGTTGGAGCGACAACAAGAGCTGGAGATTTATCAAGTCCCTTAAGAGATCGATTTGGAATTGTTTCCAAGTTAAAATTTTATAGTAAGGAAGAATTAATGGAAATTATTCTTCGAACTAGTCGTGTTTTAGCAATGCCAATTGATGATGATGCAGCGATGGAACTTGCTCTTCGAAGTAGAGGAACACCAAGAATTGCTAATCGGCTTTTTAAACGAGTACGAGACTTTGCGCTTGTCGATGGAAAAGATACCATTGATTTGGAAATTACCCAAAAAGCTCTTGATCGCTTACAAGTTGATAAAGGAGGGTTGGATGATGCGGATCATCAATTATTACGTGCGATTATTGAACGGTTTAATGGGGGACCGGTTGGAATTGATGCCCTTGCTAGTAGTATTGGAGAAGAAGTATCAACCATTGAGGATGTAATGGAACCGTATCTTTTACAAGAAGGTTATTTAAAGCGAACCAGTAGAGGAAGAATCGCGACTGAAAAAGCATACCAACACTTACAAATTTCTTATCAAGGAGGTTTATTTAGTACAATAGAGTAGGAGTGATACGATGGATGTTAAGAATTTTGATTATGAACTAGATGAGAGCTTAATTGCTCAAACACCACTTTCTGAAAGATCTGCATCAAGACTTATGGTTTTGGATAAGAAAACAGGAGAAATAGAACATAGGATGTTTTCAGATATTTTAGATTACTTAGAAGAAGGAGATAGTCTTGTGATTAATGATACGAAGGTACTTCCAGCAAGACTAATTGGAGAGAAAGAAAAAACGAAAGCAGTTATGGAAGTGTTGTTGTTAAAAAATGAAGAAGAAGATCTTTGGGAGTGTTTGGTAAAGCCTGCTAGAAGAATTCATGTAGGAGAAATTATTTCTTTTGGTAATGGTTTGTTAAAAGCAGAATGCATGGAAGAAAAAGACGAAGGTATAAGAATGTTTCAGTTTTCTTATCAAGGAATTTTTTATGAGATTTTAGATACGTTAGGTAGTATGCCACTTCCTCCTTATATTCATGAGAAATTAGAAGATAAAACAAGATATCAAACGGTATATGCCAAAGAATTAGGAAGTGCGGCAGCTCCTACTGCTGGGCTTCACTTTACAAAAGAATTATTAGAAGAGGTAAAAAAGAAGAAGGTAAATATTGTTTCTATTACCCTTCATGTTGGACTTGGTACGTTTCGTCCTTTAAAAGTAGATAAAATTGAAGATCATCAAATGCATAGTGAATATTATCATATGAGTGAAGATGCTGCTTCTATTTTAAATGAAACAAGAAAAAATAAGAAAAAAATCATTGCGGTTGGTACGACTTCTACTAGAACACTGGAGACGATTTATCAAAAATATGGTTGTTTTATGGAAGATCATGGTTTTACCGATATTTTCCTTTATCCAGGAAAGAAAATAGAATCGATTGACGCTTTGATTACGAATTTTCATTTACCAAAGTCTACCCTTTTAATGTTGGTATCCGCACTTGCAGGACGTGAAAATATTTTACATGCTTATCAAATTGCAACAAAAGAAAAATATCGCTTTTTCTCTTTTGGGGATGCTATGTTGATAAAATAGTTTCTTAACTGTAAACCTTAGATTTTTTCTTGTCATGATACGAGAAATCGTGTATAATACTCTAAGAAAGGAGAGGATCCCCTTTGATAGAAAATAATGTCATTAACTTATCTCCAAAACATATGACAGCCATGAAATTATTACACTATTTTATTACAGAAAAGAACTATACTCCTATTATTTTACAAGGGGCAGAAGATGAAATATGGCTAGAAAATTTGGAGGAGGATTATAAAATTGTTCGAATTGTCCTTCGTTATATTCATAACGAAGAACAGTATAAATTTGATATTTTCAAAACCAATCGAATTATAAAAAAAATAAAGGCTAAAACTTTTTCTTTGAAAATGAAGACATTAAGTATTTTTCTAGATCTTGGTAGTAGTGTCGATCTTGAGGAGTTGGAGACCAAAAATTTAACTCCTATTCAAGTAAACGAAGAAAAAGATATTAAAAAAGATAAAGTTGTTCAAACCTATTATCCAGATTTACCAAAAAGATTAAAGAAGAAAAGTGCTCCTGATGAGATTGCAATGTTTGTCCGAGTAACCAATGAGATTAACGAACATAATCGAAAAGATCAACAGAAAATGGAAGATGTATTTTCTCCAAAATTACCTGTTATAACTTATACGTTAATTTTAATTAATGTTTTGTGTTATTTGGTTCCTATTTTAGTAGGAAGAGATGGAGAATTCTTTAATTCTTTTGCAGTCTATGGACCTTTTATTAAAATGGGACAATATTATCGTCTTATAACAGGTGCCTTTTTACATGCAGGGCTTGTTCATTTGCTTTTTAATATGTATGCTTTATGGATTATTGGAATTCAGCTTGAAAGTTTTATTGGAAAATGGCGATATTTCCTTGTTTATTTCTTTAGTGCAATAACGGCATCGCTTCTTGCAATTGTCATTCATAGTGATGTTGCAAGTGTTGGTGCGAGTGGCGCAATTTTTGGTCTTCTTGGGGCACTTTTATATTTTGGATATCATTATCGTGTTTATCTTGGTAATGTTATGAAAAGTCAAATTATCCCAGTTATTGTTGTAAACCTTGTTTTAGGTTTCTTAATGCCTGGTGTTGATAATGCCGCGCATATTGGTGGTCTTATTGGGGGATGTTTGATTATGATTGGAGCAGGTGTCAAATATAAAAGCAGTACGTTTGAAAGAGTAAATGGAATGATTACATCCCTTTTATATCTTTCCTTCTTACTTTATATGGCGTTTGTTTTTGTGAAATAAAAGAAAGAAGCAATTCTTTTTTTTCTTTCATTGAAATAAAAGAGTATCTATGATAATATTATTGTTGTAAATAGAGGTGAAATGTATGAAAAATGAAAAAATAACAGCAAGAGAGACTGACTTTGGAAAATGGTATACCGATGTATTAAAGGCAGCAAGACTTACAGATTATTCGAGTGTAAAGGGTTGTACTATATTGGAACCGAATGGTTATGCCCTATGGGAAATGATAGAGAAAAATTTAGATCAAATGTTTAAAGAAACAGGTCATCAAAATGTTTATATGCCTCTTTTAATACCAGAAAACTTACTAAAAAAAGAAGGAGAGTTAGTAGAAGGATTCGCACCTGAGGTTGCTTGGGTAACAGAAGGAGGAAATAAAAAATTAGAGGAACGTCTTTGTATTCGACCAACGAGTGAGACTCTTTTTAGTGATTATTATGCAAAAGTTGTAAAAAGTTATCGTGACTTACCTTTAAAATACAATCAGTGGTGTAATATCATGCGCTGGGAGAAAGAGACCAAACCTTTTCTTCGTAGTCGAGAGATTTTATGGCAAGAAGGGCATACAATCCATGAGACTAGGGAAGAAGCTGAACAAGAAGCAAAGCAAATGTTAGAAGTATATGAGAGGTTTTTTAAAGACTATTTAGCGATTCCAGTTATTACGGGAAGAAAGACCGAAAAAGAAAAGTTTGCAGGAGCAGAATATACTCTAACAGTAGAAGCTTTGATGCAAAACGGGGTAGCCTTACAGTCTGCGACAAGTCATTTTTTTGGTGATAAATTTGCGCGTGCTTATGATATTACTTTTAAAGATAGAGAAAACAAAGAAAGTTATCCTTATCAAACATCATGGGGATCAACAACCAGAATGATTGGCGCTTTGATTATGGTTCATAGTGATGATTTTGGGCTTGTCCTACCACCAAAAATCGCACCTGTTAAAGCATGTATTATCCCAATTGGAGATAGTTCTTTGGTAAGAGAACAAGTAGAGAAAATAAAACAAGAATTTAAGGAAAGAGGAATTTCTTATGTTGTAGATGATAGTGAAAAGTCCCCTGGTTTCCGTTTTGCAGAAGCAGAAGTAAAAGGAATTCCTATTCGTTTAGAAATAGGAGAACGAGATTTAAAAGAAGGGAAAATAACTATCGCAAGACGGGATACAAGAGAAAAATTAGAGTATTCTCTATCTTCTCATTTTATGGATGATGTAGAAGAACTTCTTGATACGATTCAAAAGGATATGTATCAAAAAGCCAAAGAAAACAGGGATAGTAAAACTTTTACTGCCAAAAACATAAGCGAAGTAGAAGAAATATTAGACAAGCATCCTGGTTTTATTCATGCCATGTGGTGTGGGGATCAAGCTTGTGAAGAGAAGATGAAAGAGATCAAAGGATGTAAGTCAAGATGTATTATAGAAGAGAATAAAATAAGTGATTCTTGTGTGGTATGTGGGCGTGACGCCAAATATCATGTAATTTGGGGAATCCAATATTAAGGAGGGTGTATGAAGAAAACAATTTTAACCGGTATCAGACCAACCGGAAATCTTCATTTTGGTCATTTGTTTGGGGCAGTCTCTAACTGGATTAAATTACAAGATGATTATGATACATTTATTGAAATTGCCGATGTTCAAGCATTAACGGATAATTTTAACAATCCAGAAAAAGTACGGGATCATGTTTTAGAGTTAACCATCGATTTACTAGCAGCAGGGCTAGATTCTGAAAAAGTACATATCTTTTTACAATCTGAAATTAAAGAAATTGCAGAACTTACGGTTTTTTATTCTAATCTTGTAACCATGGCAAGACTATATCGAAACCCAACCGTTAAAACAGAAATCGCCCAAAAAAAGGCTTTATTTGGAAACGATGGAGAAAGTGTGACCTATGGTTTTGTAGGATACCCTGTTAGTCAAGCTGCTGATATTACAGCATTACAAGGTGATTTGGTACCAGTAGGAGAAGATCAACTACCTTTAATTGAACAATGCCGAGAAATTGTTCGAAAGTTTAATCATATCTATGGTGAAACATTAAAGGAACCAGAACCTTATTTATCCGAAAATGCCCGTATTAAAGGACTCGATGGAAAAGAGAAAATGGGAAAAAGTTTAGGAAATGCTATTTATTTAAAAGATAGTGATGAAGAATTAAAGAAAAAAATTATGGGTGCTGTTACCGATCCCAAAAAAATAAAGAAAGATGATAAAGCGGATCCTGAGGTATGTATGGTTTATTATTATCATAAATTAATTAAGAATGATAATATTAAAACCGTTTGTAGTGAATGTAAAGCAGGAAAAAGAGGGTGTGTTTTTTGCAAACAAGAACTATATCAAAAGATGTTAGAATACTTAAAACCATTCAAAGAAAAAAGAAAGTATTATGAAGAACATATTGATGAAGTGAAGAAAATATTACAAGATGGGACAAGTTGTGCAAGAGAAAAAGCGGAAAATACAATGAAGGATGTTAAGAAAAGTATGAAAATTGATTACTTTGAAGAAAGGGGTTAGTATGAAGAAAAATATTATATTAGGAATCAAAGGATTCTTTATGGGAATTGCCAATATTATTCCTGGCGTTAGTGGTGGAACGCTTGCTATTACGATGGGAATTTATGAAGAGTTAATTGAAGCAATTAGTCATTTCTTTTCAAGGTTTAAGAAAAATATGTTGTTTTTAATTCCTGTTGGAATTGGAGCCGTAATCTCTATTGTTTTAGGAAGTAAAGTAATTAGTTATGCACTCGATCATTATCCACTTCCAACTGTTTTATTCTTTCTTGGTTTAATTGTAGGAGGTCTTCCTATGTTAGCAAGAAAAATAAAGGGAAATTATAGTTTAAAACATAATATAATTTTTCTAGCTACCTTTTTGTTTGTTATTCTCTTAATGTTTTTAAAAACAGGAAAGGAAGTAAGTTTTTCTCATATGGGAGTGCTTGACTATATCTTATTGTTTGGTGTTGGTATGGTAGCAGCAGGAACAATGATTATTCCAGGAATTAGTGGTAGTTTTATGTTAATGGTAATGGGATACTATAATCCAATCTTAAACACCATTAATGATTTTACTAGTTTTCATAATATTGCATCCAATATGCTTATTTTAATTCCTTTTGGACTTGGTATTTTAGTTGGTGTTGTGTTAATTGCAAAGATATTGGAATACTTATTTCAAAAGTATGAAGTGGCAGCTTATTTTGGAATTATTGGTTTTGTTTTAGCAAGTATTATTGGAATCTTTTTCCAAACCCAACTTACGTTTTCTGTTATATCTGTATTAATAGGAATTGTCTTATTTCTAATTGGTTTCTTTATTGCTTTAAAATTAGGAGACGAATAAGTTCTTGAAAAAGAAGAGAAAGTATTGTATTATGAATATAGGAAAATAATATGAAAGGTAGTTGATCAAAATGTCAAATGTTGTAAAGTTTACAAATAGTTTACGGGGGGGGGGTAGCTTTAGATAGCTATCAAGATTCTTTTTATTGTGTCGGAAAGGATAGAATAGGTTAATTCTATTCTTTTTTAGGTGAAGAAATGAAAAAGAAAAAAGGAATAACTTTAATAACTACTTTTCTTATGATAATTGCTTTAATAGGAGTTGCTTATGCTCTTTTAAGATTTCAGTTAACAGGTGAGAGAACCCAAGTATTAAGAATAGGAGACTTAGAGTTAAAGTTAGAGGAGACTGGTAATACACTAGGACTGGAAAGTGGAGAGCCATTATCCGATGAAGAAGGATTATCATTACAAGGGTTTGATTTTACTTTAAAAAATGATAGTACCAAAACAGTAGATTATACTATTTATTTGGATGATGTCGAACTAGATAATCCATCTGATGTAAGAATAAATGATAAGAATATAAAATATAGTTTGGATAAGAATGGAGTAAAGGGAGAAGCAAAACCACTAACAGATACTGGAGTAAATCCAGAAAGAATATTAGAAGAAGGAAGTATTGGAAAGAATCAACAAAATGATTATACCTTAAGAATATGGATTATAAATAGTCAAGAAGATATAACCAATCAAGTATTCAAAGCAAAGATAAGAGTAGAAAATACCTTAAAACCAAATGATATTAATGTAGATAACAATAATATCGTACTTGATATTAATAAAAAGAAACAAGAACAAATAAACATCAACAAAGAAGAGTTAGGTGAGGTATCTTATCAAAGTAAAGATTCTTCTATAGCAGAAGTATCTCCTGATGGATTAATAACAGCAGTAGGAATTGGAAGTACAGAAATAGAAGTTATAAGTGGGATCTATAAACAAACAATAAGAGTAAAAGTAGAAAAAACAGTAGAAGCAGTATATGTAAAACAAGGTTTAGGAGTACAAGAGATAGAGAAGGAAAAGGATAGTTGTGTCTTAAAGATAAAAGGTGAAGTATGTGAGAAGACACTACCAACGATTACAATGAAATCAAAGGAATATACAGCTGTTGGTTGGAATACTTTAAAAGATAGTGAAGAAGGACAAAATGGAAAGATAACCTTCCAAGATAATGTTACTTATTATGCGATTAGTTATAAAAATGAAGTACCATATAAAGTATTATTTAATGGAAATGGTAATGTAATAGATGCAGAAGAGAAAAGTTGTAGTCTACCAAAAGCTTATAATGATACTCCACAACCAACTAGTTGTACGGTTATAACACCAACAATATCAGTAAATGAGAAAACACCAATTGTTGTAGGTTATAATCAAGAGAAAACTGCAACAACAGCAGAAGTAGGAAGCAATCAAGAGTTAAAAGTAGATGC
>CANQYK010000021.1 GCA_947628065.1 uncultured Bacilli bacterium
GGTTATAATGAATCAACACTTAGTAAAGTAACATCAACATCAGAAAACAATGTAAGACCAGCTGTATATTTAAAAGCTAATATTACATATCAAAGTGGAAATGGAAGTAGTAGCAGTCCTTTTGTCTTTACTCCTAAAACAGTGGAAGCTAGCCCTGCTTCTATTCATATTACAGCAAAGAAAGAAGTAGTAACAACACCTACGAAAGTATGTCAAGAAGAAGTAAGTACAGGTAGTAGTTATAACTTTACAGTTGATAGTGATACAGAAGTAAAAACAGGAAGTGTTTGTACCACTTCTAACAATACCATGATTTGTACAGATTATAATAGTGATATTGACACTACAAGTAATAAGAGTTGTATCAGTAATAATGCCATAACTACTTATACAAAAAGTAAAGAATCTTGTGCTTATACTTATGTATGTGATAACAACAATAAGTGCAGTGCAAAAAAAGAATGTTAAGAAATATCTTGATATTCTTTTCTCTTGTCGCAAAAAAGCCTTGAATTTCCGTTTTAAATAAGATATAATAGGCATATTGGAGGAATTAGTATGTCAAAAGAAAAGAAAAATGTACATGAAATTGAAATTAAAATGGAAGGAGAAACTTGGAAAAAAGCCCTTGATAAATCGTTTAAGAAAAATGTAAAAAATGTGGAAATTAAAGGATTTCGCAAAGGAAAATGTCCAAGAGATATTTATATTAAAAACTATGGTGAACAATCTTTATATGGCGATGCAGTTGATGATTTATTACAAGATGCTTATACTAGGCTACTGGATGAAAACAAAGAATTAGTTCCTGTTGTTCAACCAAAAGTAGATTTAAAAAATGTGGATGATACGGGCGTTACTTATTTATTTACCATTATTACGAAACCTGATGTCATTGTTAAAAAATACAAAGATTTGGGTGTTAAAAAGGAAGAAGTAGAAGTAACAGATGATGAGATTCAACATGAAATCGGTCATTTACTAGAACATTATACCGATCTTGTAGTAAAAGAAGATGGCGAAGTAGAAAATGGAGATATTGCTGTTATTGATTTCGAAGGATTAAAAGATGGTGTACCTTTTGATGGTGGAAAAGGAGAAAACTATTCTCTTGAAATTGGAAGTAATACCTTTATTCCAGGATTTGAAGAACAATTAATTGGAATGAAGAAGGAAGAAGAAAAAGATGTCGCACTTTCTTTCCCAGATGACTATGGCGTAGAAGACTTAGCAGGACAACCCGTTATCTTTAAAGTAAAAGTGCATGAAATAAAAACCAAAGAAAAGCCAGAACTTGATGAAGATTTCTTTGAAGACTTAGATATGGAAGGCGTTAATTCAGAAGAAACCTTAAAAGAAGAATTAAAGAAAAACATCAAGGCTCAAAAAGAATTGGATGCAGAAAACATTTATTTGGATCAATTACTTGAAGCAATTGGTAAAAATACAGAAGTTGATATTCCAGAAGAAATGGTAGAAGAAGAAACAGAACGCCTTTTAAGACGTGTTGAAAGCTCTTTAAATATGCAAGGTGTTTCCCTTGATTTATACTATCAAATGACAGGAAGCAAGGAAGAAGACTTAAAAAATCAATTAGAAAAAGAAGCCTATCAAAATGTTTTATATCGTCTTGCATTAGAAGAAGTGATGAACCAAGAAAAAATTGAAGTAACAATGGAAGAAGCAGAAGAAGAAGCAGAAAAATTAGCTGAAAAGTACCAAATGGAAAAAGAAGATTTCTTAACTGAATTTGGTGGTATCGAACTTGTTCAATATGATTTAGAAATGAGAAAAACCATTGAATTATTAAAAGAATACAATCAGTAATCCTTTACAGAAAAGATACTTTCTGTTATAATGGGTAAGAAACAAGGAGGGATAAAAATGGCAAAAGTAGGAAATAGACAAAAAAAGACACTAGTATGTACAGTTTGTAAAGAAGAAAATTATCGTGTTGAGAAAAATGTAAAAAATACAACGGATCGACTAGAAATTAGTAAATATTGTCCAAAATGTAGAAAACATACACCTCATAAAGAAAAAAAGTAATCTTAAGAGGAAAAAGAAAGGAGATATCCTATGATCAATTCAAACGATTTAAAAGCCGGAATTACAATTCAAGCAGAAGGAAATATTTATATGGTTTTGGATAGTCAGCACGTAAAACCTGGAAAAGGAGCAGCTATCGTAAAAGCAAAACTAAAGAATTTAAGAACAGGATCCATTGCTGAGAAAACGTTTGGAGCTGGTGTAAAAGTAGAAACAGCTCATATTTCAAAGAAACCAATGCAATTCTTATATAGTATGGGAGATACTTATTATTTCATGAATATGCAAGACTATGAACAAATAGAGCTTTCAAAAGATACCATTGGAGAAGATAGTAAATATTTGAAAGAAAACTTAGAAGTTGAAATTATTTTCTTCGAAGGTGAAATGTTAGGTATGAACTTACCAGATAAGATTGTGATGAAAGTTGTAAAAACCGAAGAAGCAGTAAAAGGGAATACTTCAAGTGGTGCCATGAAAAATGCTGAACTTGAAACTGGTATGACAGTTTTAGTTCCACTTTTCATCAAACAAGGAGAAGATGTTTTAATTGGTACCAAAGATGGAAAATATGTATCAAGAGCATAATGCTCTTTTTTTGTTCTTTTTTTTAAAAAGATGTGCTATGATAGTAGTAGGAGGTAGAAGTATGGGAGTTATTATATTTTTGATTTTTTTAGTAGGATGTGTACTGTTATGTTCCATCAAACAAGTAAATGAATATGAAAGGGGAATCTTATTTACCTGTGGTAAGTTTACCAAAGTTTTAAATCCAGGTTGGGTTGTTGTTCTTCCTATTTTTCAGTCGTTTCAAAAAGTGGACATTAGAACAAAAGCAGTGGATGTACCAGAACAAGAAGCAATTACCAAAGATAATGTGTCTATTCGAATTAATGCCGTTATTTATTACAAGATTTTTGATGCTGGAAAAGCAATTTGTGAAGTGGAAAATTTCTATTATGCCGTTGGACAACTTGCCCAAACAACAATGCGAAATATTGTTGGTTCGGTAACCCTTGATGAATTGTTATCCGAAAGAGAGAAAATATCTGCGGATATTTGTGCAGTGATTGACAAAGCAACAGACCCTTGGGGAATCAAAGTAGAAAATGTGGAATTAAAAGATGTATCACTACCAGAAGAGATGAAGAGAGTAATTGCCAAAGTTGCCGAAGCAGAAAGAGAAAAAACAGCCGTTATCATGAAAAGTAAGGGAGAAGTAGAAGCAGCAGAAAACTTAAAAGAAGCAGCAGCCCTTATGGGAAGTGTTCCTGGTGCTCTTCATCTTAGAACACTATCCACTCTAAATGACATTAGTTCTGATCAATCCAATACCATTATATTTGCAGTCCCAATCGAAGTATTAAATGCAATTGATGGACTATCAAAGAAAGGAGAATAAATGAAAGTATTAGTAACAGGAGGCATTGGCTATATTGGAAGCCATACCGTATATGAATTAATAAAAGCAAAACATGATGTTGTAATCGTAGATAATTTTTCCAATAGTAAGAAAGAAACACTTGAAAAACTAAAAAACTTAGTAGGACAAGATCTTTCCTTTTATGAAGGAGATGTTTGTGACAAAGCCTTTTTAGAAAAAGTATTTCAAGAAGAAAAGATAGATGTTGTGATTCATTTCGCAGGTTTTAAAGCCGTAGGAGAAAGTGTAGAAAAACCACTTCTTTATTATCAAAACAATTTGGAATCCACTCTAACGTTATTAGAAGTAATGGGAAAACACAATTGTAAAAATCTTATTTTCTCTAGTAGTGCGACGGTTTATGGAAGTCCAGAACATCTTCCAATCAAAGAAGATTTTCCACTTTCTACGACCAATCCTTATGGTACAACAAAGTTGATGATAGAGAAGATTTTAAAAGATTTGTATCAATCAGATTCTAGTTGGAATATTACTATATTAAGGTATTTTAATCCAATTGGAAATGAGGAAAGTGGAACCCTTGGAGAAGATCCAAAAGGAATACCAAACAATTTGATGCCATATATTGTTCGTGTCGCGACAGGAGAACTTGAAATCTTAAGTGTATTTGGAGATGATTACGATACCAAGGATGGAACAGGAGTAAGAGATTATATTCATGTTGTTGACTTAGCGCGTGGTCATGTTCTAGCAGCAGAAAAATTATCAGGATTATCCATTTATAATCTAGGTACGGGACATGGTTATAGTGTACTTGATCTTGTAAAGACCTTTGAGAAAGTAAACAACGTAAAAGTCCCTTATAAAATTACCGATCGCCGTCCTGGTGATATTGCGATGTGTTATGCAGATGTAACAAAAGCAAAAGAAGAACTTTCTTTTGAAGCAGAAAAAACACTAGAAGATATGTGCCGTGATAGTTATACGTATATTAAAAATTGTAAGAAGCAAGGATAAGGCTTGCTTTTTTCTTTGCTTTTTAGTAGAATAGGCAAAGAAAGAGGGATAATATGACAACAGTGGATCACTTAGTACATACATTAAAAGAAGAAAAAGATGTTATTTCTATGTATCGTTTTCAAGGGGGACAAAGTTACCCTTATTATGATGTTAAAAATAATTCGTTTGAAGAAAAAGACTATTACTTATATCTATCAAGTACAAAGGCCCATCATCAATATTTCGCACTTCGTAGAATTAGAAAGTATTTAAACAATGACCTTTTACAAAACACACCTTATATGATTACCAATTGTCAATTACAAAATAGTAAAAAATATATGGCAATAAAAAATCTTATTTTAAATGCTGAGAAAATAAAGAGTTTTACCAGTGTTGATTTTGTTTGTGATCAATCTTTTTTAAAGCTATTAAGAGAAAATGCGGTTTCCAATCGTCGGAAAAAGAAAAGTCCTACCTGTATTGAAAAAGTTGATTTTAACAGTTATGGTGGAGGGTATGGAATTAAGGAAGATTGGTTGTTATTATTCCAAGATATGATACTATGTAAAACGGTAAAAACGATCCATCAAAAAGAATTAATAGAACTTTTAAAAACATTAAGAAGAACGGGAAAAATAACGTATTTTGATGCTTTGTCTTCCTATTTCGTAGAGAAAAATTATACCATCAATGAAAATTATTTTACGGACTACCATAAATATGTTATCAAAAACCATTTGGAAAATATTGTAGACAAAGGTCTTTATTTGGAAAATACTTCTCTTGCTTTAAGACCAAAAGAAGTAATAAAAGAGGTGTCTTCTTCCTATCAAAAAAGAAAGGAAAAAGTTTTGACATATTTAGAAAAACAAGACAAGTAAATGTGGTTTTTCTTTTCTTGTTTTGTTATAATAAAAAAGAGAGGAGTTGATAATATGGCAACCGCCCATATTGAAAGTAAAAAAGAAGAAATTAAAAAAAGAGTTTTAATGCCAGGAGATCCGATGCGAGCAAAGTACATCGCATCCAAATTTTTAGAAGATGCAAAATGTATTAATGATGTTCGGGGAATGCTTGGATTTACTGGATTTTATAAAGGAGTAGAAGTTACTGTATTTGGTTCTGGAATGGGAGGACCAAGTATTGGAATTTATGCTTATGAACTTTATCATTTTTATGATGTTGATAGAATCATTCGAATTGGTAGTTGTGGTGCTTCTAAAAGGGAAGTAAAAGTACGTGATTTGGTTCTTGCTGATTCAGCATATACACTATCTAGTTATCCAAAATTGTTTTTTAATGATACCAATAAGGTGTTTGATGGTGATAAAAAAGTTTTGGATTTATTAGAAGAGAAAGCAAAAGAAAAAGGATCAGATTATCACCGTGGATTAATTCTTACCAGTGATATTTTTGATGTTTATGTAAATAAAGAAGAATATGAAAAAAATTATCCAGAAAATTTCGATCCTCTTGCCTGTGAGATGGAATGCGCGATTCTATATTCGATTGCCAAACACTTAAAGAAAGAAGCAGGTTGTATTTTAACTGTTGTAGATTCTTCTTATAGTGATGAGGTTGTATCAAGCGAAGATAGAGAAAAAGCACTAGATGAAATGATTGAAATTGCACTTGATGCAGTTATTGCATGAAAAAGGAATTTTTGGATAAGCTATAAGGGAGTAGGTGAGAAGAGTGGAATATATAGAAAAAGAACAAGGTAGTTATCAACTACATTTGATCAAAACAAAAAACTATAAGACCATTACGGTACGAATTTACTTTCGGGAACCAATCAAAAAGGAGTTTGTCACAAGACGTAATTTTTTAAACGATATGCTTTTTTTAGCAAGTAAAAAATATCCAAATAAAAAAGTTTTAAGTGAAGCGCTTCAAAACCTTTATGCTGCAAGCATAAACTATAAAACAAGAAGACTTGGTACTTATCTAGATACTTGTTATACATTAAAAGTATTAAAAGATAAATATACAGAAGATGGAAACTTTGAAAAAAGTGTAGAGCTTCTTTGTTCGCTTTTACTAGAACCAAAAGTAGAAAAGGATTCTTTTTTCGAAGAAGAATTTACAACCATATATGAAGAGATGAAAGCAGAACTTGAAACCGTCAAAGAAAACAAAGAACAATATGCCATCTTTCAGTTATTAGAACATTTAAGTGAAAGTGGTGAGGTAAGAATTAATGGTGTTGGTTATATGGAGGATTTAGAGACCATAACCAAAGAAAATCTTTATCACTATTATCAAGAATACTTAAAACATGCTTTGGTTGATATTTATGTATTAGGAGATATTGACGAAGAAGAGGTTGGTCTTATTTTTAAAAAGTATTTTACACTTACAACCTTTAAATCAAGAAAACATCCATCCTTTACCAAGGTAGAGAATAGAAAAAGTGTAAAAGTTTATCATGAAGATTATAAGTCACAACAAAGTGCCCTTGCTCTTGCTTGTAAGGTTGATAATCTGACTCCTTATGAGAGAAATTATCCACTAACCTTATACAATATTATTTTAGGTGGTGGAAGTAATTCTTATTTGTTTCAAGAAGTAAGAGAAAAAGCCAATCTTGCTTATTATATTAGTAGTAGTCCAAGTAAACTTGATAATCTTATTTTAATTCAAAGTGGTGTTACCGTAGGAAAAGAAAAAGAAGCCATTAAAATTATAGAAAAACAAATCAAAAGACTAGCCAAAAAAGATTTCAGGGAGACAGAAGTAGAAAAAGCCAAAGAATATTTTACAACCGCTTTAGATGAGATTTTAGAAAGTCCTCTTCAAATTGTAGAAAGTTATTATATGATGGAAATATTAGGAGTGGATGACTTAGAGACAAAACGAGAAAAAATGATGAAAGTAACAAAAGAGGAGATTGCCCTTGTAGCAAGCAAAGTAAAACTTCATACGATCTTTTATTTAAAGGGGGAACAAGAATGAAAAAGTTTGAATTAAAAGGTTGTGATACTACCTATTATAGAGAAACCCTTGAAAATGGGTTGGATCTTATCTTATTACCCGATGATAGTAATTCCAATAAGAAAAATTACTATCTTGCTTTTGGTACTTATTATGGTGCCTTAACCAATGAATTTACCCCTTACAACAGTAAAAAAATGAAAACCTATCCTTATGGAATTGCCCATTTTTTAGAACACAAATGTTTTGAGGTAGAAGAGGGAAAAACACCTTTTGAATTTTATAGTGAGACGGGAAGCTATGTCAATGCTTTTACCAATTATGATACCACTTGCTATGTGGTATCCGGTAGTAAGAATTTAAAAGAAAACTTAGAAGAATTACTAACCTTTGTAACAAGTCCTTATTTTACCGATGAAAATGTAAAAAAAGAACAAGAAATTATAAAAGAAGAAATTAAGATGCGAGAAGATAATCCTAATTATCAAATTTTAATACAGTTAAATAAAAATTTGTATCATGATTATCCTTTGAAATATCCAATATCAGGAAGTGTTATGGACATTAAAAAAATAACCAAAGAAGCCTTATATGAGTGTTATCATACCTTTTATCAACCAAGCAATATGTTTTTGGTTGTTGGTGGTGCCATTCAAAAAGATGTGGTGCGAGATCTTGTCCAAAAGAAAGTAAAGGAATTAAACTTTAAGGATTCAAATGGTTCGATCAAAAGAAAGAAATTACATGAGAAGTTAAGTGTGGTAAAAGAAGAAGAGGTACAAAGAAAAGGAAATGTAAAAGTAGAAAAAATAGCAATCGGTTATAAAATGGATAAAAAAAGCTTTGGAATAGAAAAAGACTATGTACTTGATTTGTATTTGAATATGATTCTATCCCTTAATTTTGGAAGTAGTTCCGATTTTGCGTTGCAAGTAAGAAAAGAACATCTTGCTAGTAGTACAGGTTATAGTTTTGACTCTGCAGGAACGATAAAAACCTTTGTTGTAGAAGCCGATGTATTAAATGAAAAAGAATATTTAAAAGCACTTGATTTAAAACTCGATCAGTTAGAAGTAAAAAAAGAAGATATGGAACGGATCAAAAAAGTATGGATTTCATCGGAAGTGATGAAAACAGATTATATGGAAGCAATGGTAGATCATATGGTAAGTGATTTAACTGTTTATCATGAAATTAATAATCAGTACATTGAACTAATTCGAGATATGAATATGTTTACGATGAATCAAGTATTACAAGCCCTAAATTTTAAGAATCGCGCAATTGTAAAATTTTTACCCAAAAAAGAAACAACGAGCTAATCGTTGTTTTAAATTGTTCCAAGAGATTGAAAACTTGGATAAATAAGATAAAATTTTTGATAAATATAATTTGTAATTGTATCTAATTCTTCTTGTGTTACCGTATTAATATCTTTTGCATTGGCGGTATCAATTTGAGGAATTTCCTCATTTAAGTATATCGTATTATCCGATGTAATTGTAGCGTTTTGATTATCAAAGTCAAATTTCATATTGGCTTCATACTTTACATTATCTTCAATAATATGATAGTAATAGGTGAATGTTCCTTGTTTCTTATTTTCTACCATCAAATCAAGCGTTAGATTAGATTCTCTTTTTTTCTTTTCATAACTTCCCTCCAACCGAACATCTTCAAGTAAAAATGTTAAGTTTGTTTTTTTATCGCTTACTGGCTCATATTCAAAAACGGCCATTGTTGTGTTGTTTTCTATGTAAGAGAACGAAAGCGTTTCATTATCAAAACCATTCTTGTAAGTATCAATATTGAAAGAGTTTTTCAAAGTACTATCAAGACTTTCTAGTGCAATTCGTTTTAAATGAATATAGTTTTCTATATAAAAGGAAAGAGAAACAGTATCCTTTGTATTATTAGAAGATTCTTTTTGTATTTCTTTTTCTATATTCTCTTTTGTTATAGTAGGAACTATTTTTTTAACCGCTTGAAAAGCATTTTCATCTTCTTTTACTTTCGTTAGAAAAGCTTTTTTAATATCATCAATATCTTTATTGGATAAGTGAAGCGATACTTTTTTCACTTTATAGGTTTTACTATCAAGGGTAACACTAGAGTCTTCTTCGATAAAATCTTCTTTTGGAAATGTATTTAAAATAGAATCTTTTAAATAGGTTGTTAAAAGCTTTATTTCATCCTCTTCTGGTAATGTAGGGGAAGTGCTTTCTTTTGATTGTTCTTCCGGTGTGGTTGTTAGAGTTGGATCTTGTTTTACTTGATCCGTTTGATAATAGAAAGTATTCATAATTTCTTTTATTTTATAATAAATAGTATCACTTGTTATAAGACTTTCTATTCCAAAATAGGATTGTCCTTGAACCGTACTATCAAGATTAAGATAGTATTTTTTCTCTTTTCCGTTACCAAATAGATCCCCTGTTATAGAAAACATCGGATTGTTGTTTTCGGATACTTTTGTTTTGGTTGTTATTTTAAACTTGGATGTATCAATTTTTTCTTTTTCTTGTTCTTTTACAGTACCATAAATAGATACAAACCGATCAAGACTATCACCTAACATAAGTTCAAATTGATAGCGACCAGATGTAAATAAAAACAATCCAACACCAATCATTCCAAACGAAAGGACAAACAAAATAAGTAATATGATTCTTCTTGCTTTCATTTTTTTCACCTCTTATCTTCTTTTATTTTATCAAAAAGAAAAAGAATAAAATAGTATCTTTTGTAAGAAAAGAAAAATTGACGTCAAGAAATACTTGACAGTTGGACGTAAATTTTTAATTGACTATTCACATGTTTTATTGATAGTTTTATAGTAGAAATCAAATGATTCAATTTCTTATCTTGAAGCTTTGATTTCTTTTTATTTGGTTAACTTTACTTATGCAAAACCGCCTATATTACTACTGATGTTATTACCTTAACAATTTCTTCAATACAGTTTATTATTTCATCATAATCAATGTCATTTGCATAACTATATTTTTTCTTATAAAAATCCCAACGTCTTTTAATAATTTCACTATTTTTTAATATCGTTATTGTTTCATCAATATTCCCTTTATAATTTCTTTTTTCAAAAGTTTTATCTATTGCTTTACGTAAATCTTCAATTTTAACATCATTCCAACCCTTCGTGTATATTAAATATAAGTCATAATAATCTCTAATTCTACTGTTCGCTTCAGCTCTTTTTAGAGTTGTTTCTAATTTTTCTGCTATAATAGTTTCCATATTGTATGACCATACATTTACATAACTATCTCCTAATATTGGATGATATTTATATACGATTGGTCTCGGTGTGATAGGATCTCCTGTTGCTATATCTATTTGAAAATTTTCTTTCATTGTATCAATTTTAACGTTTAAAATAACTCTAAAACCACCATATTGATCTTCTTCATGTATATTACTAATATCTACAAAATTTATGAAAGCACCATCATTAATATCAATTGAAATGATTGATTTAATCATCTTTTCAATATTTTCTTTGTTGAAATTAGCATCTTTGATTGCAGTATCAATATCTTTTGTAGAACGACTTTCTAATCCAAATAATGTACTTAAATAGAATCCACCCTTTAAAATGAAATTATCACGATACTTACTTATTGCTAGTCTTTCTATAAATCTATCATACATATATAAACGAAGTAATATATTAAAATCTAAGTTTCGTTTTACTGCTATATTTTTTAATTTATCTTTTACTTGCATGCTATTCATACATCATACTCACAAAATCCATAACTTCTTCTTTTATGCCAAACATATCAGCATACTTTGAAAGCTTAATTAGATCATTGTCCTTTCTTTTAAGATATTCTTTAACAGCATACTTTACATGTTCTATATCCATTCTTTTTTTAGAGCGAATTATATCACAAATGCATCGTTCCATATCATAAGCTTTGACTTTATTTCCCTGTGGTGTTTCTACTTCTGTTATTCCAATATCATAATACTTATCATCAACATAAAAAACGTTGTGTTTTTTTAGTTTGGGGTTATTATATTTTTTTGTAACTGTTATATCAAAGGAAGTATCTGGTGCTTTCGTTGATAGATTATGAAAATAAAGTGCAGTCATATGAGAATATATTATTTTTGGTGTACTAATACTAAGTACATAATATACATCCAAAATTTTTTTCGAATCTATATATATTCCCTTAGCAACTTTCTCTATCATTTTTTTCTGCGTCATAATAGATAGATAATTTCTGCTAATGTCAAAATCTGCAAGCTCTTTTGTAGTAATATATCCATTATTTTTTTTCATAAGTTTTTGAATGATTTCTATATTGCTTTCACTTATAAAATCCTCTTTTTCCATAAAATTCATAATTACACCTCTTTGTTCATTGATACGGATATTATAACATTTATCCGTATCATTGTCAAAAAAATAGATATCTATTACTCTAATTATTCTTTTACCGCTCATTTTCGTTAAATCTTAATTAAGATTAAAATTTTTTGATAATTTTCTTTTGCAAGATGTTTAATATAAAAGCAATAAAAGAAGAAAGCGATTATAAAGATGCTATCTTTTGATTGTTGTATGAAAAGTTTGAAATAGATATTACGAAAGTGGCAGTATATTTTATTTGGGATCGTGATAATCAATCAAACTAGAAGCTTTTGCTACTTAGTTATCCGAAAATAGAAAGCTTTGCTTTGATTCACATATTAATTATAGATGTTTTAAAAGTAAATGCAACTGGTATAGAAAGAATTGCATTTACTATTAGAATTCACAAAGAAAAATTGACGTCAAGAAATACTTGACAGTTTTCCTTAAATATGTATAATAGTGTAAAAAAAATACAACAAAAAATAAAATACTTGTATTTTTTTTACATTTTTATCATAATAATAGTAGGAGGATAAGAAATGTTAAAAGAAATAAAACTTAACAACTATAAAACTTTTATAAACGATACATTAATTGATGTTTCCGCTACGAATTACAAATTTTTAGAAAAGGAAAATGTGTCAAAAAATCGTATTTTAAAAGGACTTCTTTTTGTAGGGGAAAATGCAAGTGGTAAAACCAATGTGATTCAATCCATTAAATTTTTGCTTGATCTATTATTTGGAAATAATGAAATTGAACTATATCTTAGTCAAAGTTTTTATACCGATAAGAAAACATATCAATTGGGCTATACGTTTTTGATCAATGGAAAAGAAATTTATTATGAGATTGAATTTAAAAATGAAAAGATCGCTTCAGAAAAAGTTATTCTTGATGATATTTGTATCATGGAACGTCTTGGAACAACTGCAAAATTTTATTATGAAAACGAGACAAAATATATTGATGATATAGCAGAAAACCTTTTATCACTTCGGCGTATTTATTTCGATACTAAATTTTATAATGATAAAACTTTGACACAATGGTTTGAATATATGAGAAATTCTGTTTATGTGAATTGTTATAAGAAGGAAGTAATAAGTTATTCAAAAACACCTTTATTGGCCCATGAATATTTAAATGAACATGATGTAAAAGGTCTAAACGATCTATTAGATAAAATCGGTTATAATCATGAAATTAAGTATAGCAAAGAGCCTTTTACCAAAAATAATTTTTTGGTTTCATCTTCCACCGAAAAAGACAAAACAATATATTTTAGTAAAAAAAGTACCAACCTTTTTATTCCAGAGCAGTTAGAATCAACTGGTAATATTACTTTAGTTCATTTACTACCAGTATTTCTTCATGCTATAAAAAAAGATTGTATGGTATTAATTGATGAATTTAGTAGTGGACTTCATAATGAATTAGAGGAAGCACTACTAAAATACTTTTTCCATTATAGTAAAAATTCGCAAGTTTTTGTTGTTTCTCATTCGACGAATTTGTTAAATACTACACTATTTCGACCAGATCAAATTTATTCTATTTCTTTTTCTCCAAAAGAAGGAAGTATATTAAAAAGATTTTCTACCGAAATGCCAAGAGAATCTCAAAATTTAGAAAAAATGTATTTAAATGGAGTGTTTGATGGAGTGCCTAAGTACAACAAAATCTTTAAAGATTAACATAAAACGAGAAATTGGGACGGTTGTTATTTTTGTAGAAGGAGCAAATGATGAATTTACAATTTTAAAGCATATTTTTCGAAAAATTTTTCATTATCATTATATAGAAAAAAGTAGAAACAAACAGAATTTCAGAGATTATGATGATGCTTTTGTAATGGAAGGAAATAAAAACTCACGTGTTTTTGTTATTAATTTAGAAAATTCTAATATAAAAGCAATAAAAGAAGAAAGTGATTATAAAGATGCTATTTTTCGATTGTTGTATGAAAAGTTTGAAATAGATATTACGAAAGTGGCAGTGTATTTTATTTGGGATCGTGATAATCAATCAAATCAGAAGGAAGATACTCTTTGGGCAATCGAAGCTTTTTCGAATGCTTATGAAAATAAAAATGGAGAAATGAATGGGCTTTTGTTACTTAGTTATCCGAAAATAGAAAGCTTTGTTTTGGATAATTTTGAAAAAAACACCTTTTATTTGGAAGAGGATTTGAAAAAATATATAAAAAAGAAAAAATATGAAGTTTCTAACATTACCAAAGAAACATTAATAAAGAGTGTTATAAAACTTCATAATAATTTACGAAAACTAGGGATTGTTGAATATGATACAACCAATTTTGAAAATGTAAATAAAAAGGTGTTTTCGATAGAAGAAGGGATTTTTGAACAAAAAGCATACTATAGAATTCTTTCTTTTGTTGTCCTTATTTTAATTGATTTAAATATTATAGAAAAAAAGGATTAAAATTTTTTCTTGTATAACCTTAACGGTTATGTTAAAATATAAATGTCAGTTAGAACTGACATTATGGCCTGTTGGTGAAGTGGTTTAACACGCGCGCCTCTCAAGCTCGTATTCACGGGTTCAAACCCCGTACAGGCTACCAATGGAAGTTAAGAGGCTTAAGCCTCTTTTTGTTTTAAAGGAGAGAAAAATGGGAAGTCGGCTAGAAAAAAGTAGAGAGATACAAGAAAAAATAGAAGACGAAAAAAGAAAAGAACACCAAAAAAAAATAGTGAAAGTTATTTTAAAAGGAATTGTGTTCTTGTTTTTTGCTAGTTTCCTTTTTTGTCTTTATGTATCAAAAATTGGAACGGTTAAATTAATCGTAAAGGAAGAAATGATAAGAGATAGTAGAATCCCATCTTCTTTTCATGGATATAAAATAATACAGTTTTCCGATCTTCATTATCAAGATGATCAACTATTACAAGACGTCATCAAAGAAATTAATGTTCGAAAACCGGATTTAATCTTATTTACAGGAGATTTAATAGGGGAAGAAAAGCTATCTTCGAAGGAGCGAGATACATTAATAAAAGAGTTAAAAAAACTAGATAGTACAGCCTTAAAATATGCGGTATTAGGAGAAGATGATAAGGATGATTCTATATCGATTTTAAATGATTGTGGTTTTACAATTTTAGATAATTCTTATGATCTTTTGTATCATGATGATAACCATCCTATTTTATTGATGGGAGCGAATACGAACAAAGAAGAATTGGGTGATCTATTTTCTTATTATGATATTCCAAACCATAACGATACTATTTTTTCCATTCTAATGCTTCATAAACCAGACTATATTGATTCGATGTTAGAAAAAAGAAAAGTAGATCTTGCTCTTGCAGGACACTCTCATTTAGGAGAGGTAAGAATTCCTCATCTTTTGACTTTAGGTCATAAAAAGGGTGCGAAAAAATATCAAGATGCTTATTATGAAATAGACGATACAAAATTTTATATCTCATCTGGTATTGGTACGGATATCTATCATTACCGAGTGTTCGCACGACCTTCCATTCAATTCTTTCGCTTTAGTTCCAAAGCCTCTTAAAGAAGCTTTGGTTTTTTTCTTTCTCTTCTTTTAAGTAAATCGGAATTTCTTTTAATGTCTTTCCATAAAGAGAAATATCAACCGATCCAATTTTTCCACTTCGAAGGGCAAAGTCAACACTTGCAAGCATCTTCGTATGTTTTCTTTCTTCTTCGGTTAAAGGATAAGAAAAACTTTCTTTGATGTAAGGAGTTCCTTTTATACTAGCATCCACAATAGAAAAAGTATTTTTGTTTAATAACTCATAATTTTGATATTGATCAAACATCATTTCATAAAGTTCTTCATGCGTATTGTATTCATCTCCATCTTTTAACGTAACGGTAGTAAGTCGTAAGCCATTTTTAGAAGCCGTAGTAACCAACGTTTTCCCCGCACTTGGCGTATATCCATTTTTCCCACCCGTACAATATTGATATTGTTTTAATAACTTATTTCGATTATACCAAAGATAAGATTTTTCTTTTGTTTGCACCCGGTATTCATAAGTACCACTTATTTTTCGATATTCTGCTAGATTCTTATAAGCATAGGAAGAAAGCAAAGCCATGTCTTTTGCGGTTGAGTAGTTTTTTGTTTCTTCATCTAGTCCATGGGCATTTTCAAACTTTGTATTTTTCATTCCAATTTCTTTTGCTTTCTCATTCATCTTCTTTACAAATTTTTCTTCACTTCCTTCTAAGTAGGTCGCAATTACAACTGCCGCATCATTCCCACTTCGAAGAAGAAGTCCATAAACTAAGTCTTTTAATTTCATTTTTTCATGTAGTTCAAGATAAATACTAGTCCCATACATTTTTAAGATTTCATCTCCTGCTTCTACCTCTTCTTCTAACTTGCCAGATTCAATCGCAAGGGTTGCAGTCATAATTTTGGTAATGGACGCAATTAAGCGTTTCTCATTCGCATTTTTTTGATATAAAATCCGATTACTATCAATATCCATAACAATAGAAGATCTTGCCGTATCACTTGCTAAGACAAAAGATGGAACAAGAAAAAGAAGAAAGAAGAACATTACTTTTTTCATTTGTGTCACCTATAAAAAAATATTCCATTGCAAAACAATTTATTCTATTGTTATTTTTTCCTTTGTTTAGTAAAATAGAAAAAGAACGAAAGGAAGAAGAAGATGGAAGAATTAATGATAGTAAGTCTTTCTTTGGAAGACATTAAAAGTATGATAGAAAGAAATGAGAATATCAAAACATTAGAAGAACAAGAAATCAAAGAAAAAATTGATGTATTAAAAGAGGTAGGTTGTAGGGCTCATCATATCAAAAATATTTTGTTTTACAATCCCTTTTATTTAAATCAACCAATCAAAGAGGTAAAAGAATTAGTAGAAGAACTTACTTCTTTTGGTCTTACTAATTTATATACTGTTTTAGAAGAAGATCCTTTTCTTCTTAATTACGATAAAAGGGAACTTGCTTCTTTTATCAAAGAAAAACAAGAAGAAGGAATAAGTCTAGATGATAAGTATTATGGCATTTATGAATGAGGTGGAATTATGCAGTTAGAAGAATATATGAAAACATTAGGGTACCGTGATTTTGAAATTGATACGTTTTTAAAAAGGTATCCTTATCATAAAATGAAAAAAAGTAGTATTTTAGACAATATGAAAAGAGTTTGTACTTATTTTACTAGTTGTGACTATACCGAAGAAGAAGTTGTAAAAATGGCTAAGAAATTTCCATCTTTGTATAATTATGGAAAAGAAAACTTAGAACAAAAAAGAAAAGACATGATGGAACTTGGTTATCAAGAAGAGGAAATTACAGAAATGACCAAAGTTTTTCCTGCTCTATATAGTTATGGAAAAAGTAATATGGTAGGAAAAATAGAAGATCTAATGGATTTGGGTTATACTAGGGAAGAAGTATTACAAATGACAAAGACACTACCAACGTTATATGGTTATCATATTGATAACATTCGAAGTAAAATTAATTATTTAAGAGAAATTGGTTTATCTATGGTACCTCTTAGAAATACTAAGGATTTGGTTCAAAGCATTGATGTAACGTATGCAAGATATGAATTTTTAAAAGCAAGAGGAAGTAGGGTAACAGAGGAACATTATAAAATATTATTTTGTAGTAATAAAACATTTGAAAAACAATATGGAGTATCCAAAAAACAATTACTAGAAAAATATCCCTATCAAAGAGAGGATGAAAAACAAAAATAAGGAGGGAAAATGGTTGTTGGTGTATTAATTGAAATAGAAAACAAAGCAGTCGATAAAATCTTTGATTATCAAGTACCAGAAAAACTAGAAGAAAAAATAAAAAAAGGAATTCGTGTAAAAGTTCCTTTTGGAAATAGAACGTTAGAAGGTTTTATTATCGAAATAAAAACTGAGACTTCTTATCAGAAAGATTTAAAAGAACTCATATCCATTGTAGATGAAGAGTTTGTTTTAACCGATGAAATGTTAGAACTTGGAAAATGGTTACAACAAGAGACTCTTGCGTCCCTTATTTCTTGTTATCAAGCAATGCTTCCCAAAGCCTTAAAAGCGAAAAATGGTAGTGTTGTTTCGAAGAAATATAAAACCATATATACATATCTTGGTATTAAAAACCAAAAAATATCCGAAAAACAACAAGAAATACTCTCCTTTTTTGAAAAGAAAAAAGAAATAACAAGAGAGGAGATGCCTACCATTTCCAAAGCAAGACTTGATGTTCTTGTAAAACATGGTATTTTAAAAGAAGAAAAGAAAGAGTGGTATCGTCTTTCTTATCAAAAGGAGGGAAAAAAGAAATATCCTTTGACAGAAGACCAGGAAAAAGTAGTCAAAGAAGTAAAAGAAAGTATGGATCGTATTTTTTTGCTTCATGGCGTAACAGGAAGTGGAAAAACAGAGGTTTATATGGAATTGATTGAAGATGCCTTAAAAGAGGGAAAACAAAGTATTGTTTTGGTACCAGAAATATCACTTACTCCACAGATGATAAGTCGTTTTGAACAACGTTTTGGTTCTCGTATTGCTGCTCTTCATAGTAGTCTTTCGGAAGGAGAGAAGTACGATGAATGGAGAAGAATTGAAAAAGGAGAAGTGGATATTGTAATTGGCGCAAGAAGTGCTGTCTTCGCACCCCTTAAAAAAATAGGTTTAATTATTATTGATGAAGAACATAGTCCAACATATAAACAAGATGTGAATCCAAGATACCATACAAGAGATGTCGCAATCAAACGAGCGTTATATCACGATGGAAAAGTCATTTTAGGAAGTGCGACACCAACACTTGAAAGTTATGCGAGAGCAAGAAAGAAAGTCTATCACTTACTAGAACTTCCAAATAGAGTAAATGGAAGAAGTCTTCCAAAGGTAGTATTAATTGATATGAACAAAGAAATAAAATATGCGATCGGACATTTTTCAAGACCTTTAATTGCAGCCATCAAAGAAAAACTAGAAAAAAAAGAACAAATTATTCTTTTTTTAAATCGAAGAGGTTATTCTTCTGTTATTAGTTGTAAGAATTGTGGTTATGCCCTAAAATGCCCAAATTGTGATATTACCCTAACGTATCATAAAGCAAACAATACTTTAAGGTGTCATTATTGTGGATATGGCAGTAATGTCATAAAACAATGCCCAGAATGTCATGAGATGGCATTACAGGATTTAGGGGTTGGAACAGAGAAAATAGAAGAGGAGTTATCCCATCTTTTTAAAGATGCTAAAATCATTCGCATGGATGTTGATACCACGAGTAAAAAAGGAAGCCATAAAAAAATGATTGAATCTTTTGCCAATCACGAAGCCGATATTTTACTTGGTACCCAAATAGTAGCCAAAGGACTAGACTTTGAAAATGTAACATTGGTTGGTGTTTTAAACTGTGATACGGCACTTATGATTCCAGATTTTCGAAGTAGTGAGAATACGTTTGATCTTTTAAGTCAAGTAGCAGGAAGATGTGGTAGAAGTAAAAAAGAAGGAAAGGTTTACTTTCAAACGTATAACAAAGATCATTATGCCATTGTCTGTGCCAAAAACAATACCTATCATACCTTTTTTCAAGAAGAGATGAAAATAAGAAGAATGATGAAATATCCTCCATACTATTATCTAGTTTTAATTAAAATAGCAAGCAAAAAACAAGAAAGTGCTTTGTTGGAAGCCAAACGATGTGAGAAGGTATTAAAAAAATATTTGGATCAAACCATTCTTTTGGGTCCTTCTCCTGCTATGCTTTTTAAAAAGCAAAACATTTATCGGTATCAATTAATATTAAAATACCAATATCAAAACAATTTACAGGAAGTATTAGAAAAGCTTGATCAATATTATAAAACCAACAAAGAAGTGAAATTAGAAATCGATTTTAATCCCATTCATATGTAAGCAATTTTTGTTGTTTTTTTCTTGACGAATTTTTTTCTCCTGTTTATAATAATAGTTGAATAGATATTCAATTAAGGATGTGACAATATGACAAAAAATATGTTTGTATGTGATTG
>CANQYK010000022.1 GCA_947628065.1 uncultured Bacilli bacterium
TGGCTTCATAGCTCAGTCGGTAGAGCAAGGGACTGAAAATCCCTGTGTCGCTGGTTCGATTCCCGCTGGAGCCACCATGTAAGATAAGTACCCGAGTAATCGGGTTTTTCCATATTTTAAGGGGTGTGATTGAAATAAAGTTAAACAGTCGTCAAATAAAATATTGTAGTAAAATTACAAATTCTTTGTATGATGATTTTAAACTTGAATTTTTGTATCATTCAAATCATTTAGAAGGAAGTACCTTTTCAAAAAAAGAACTGAATAAATTATTGACAGAGAAAAAAGTTCAAGGAAATCATTTTTTGATTGATGTAATAGAAACAATAAATTCACTTGCATTGTTTGATCAAGTAATTGATGATAGTGACCAAAAGTTAGATAAATTTATGTTGTTTCATTGGCATAGGATATTAAAAAAAGGAACGGTTGATGATGAAATTCATAATATAGGAATATGGAAAAAATTTGAAAATAAGTTAAAAGGAGTTGACTTGAAGTTAGCAAGTCCAATGGAAGTTGATAATTTGATTTATAACTTATTAACAGATTGGTATGAAACGAAAGACATTACGATTAAAGATATTGCTGATTTTCATTATAAGTTTGAACAAATTCACCCTTTTCAAGATGGAAATGGTAGGATCGGAAGATTTATTATTTTAAAACAATGCATTGAAGAAAACATTGATTTTATTGCAATTGATGAAGCATATGAAGAGGAATATAAGAAAGCTCTTTTTCTTGCTCAAAAAACAAAAAATAGTGAAAAATTAGTGGAAGTATTTAAAAAATGTCAAAAAAGATTGGATGAAAAATTAAAATTCTATCAAGATCTTATGATAGAAATAAAAAAAATGAAATAGAATCCTTTTGAAAGGATTTTTTATTGGAAGGAGAAAACAATGGATTTTGAAGAAGAAATTTTAAAGTTAGAAGACAAAGAAGAAAAGAAGAAGTTTTTCTTTCATGATGGACGTTACCCAGTTTTATTAACATCCGTTCATTCGATGCGACAAAAGAAAAAGGATGGTAGTATCAAACTAGCAGAACCTTTTACCAAGTCAATCGCATATTATGTAGCAAATAAAACAAATACAAGTTATTTTGTTAAAACCAAAGATGATGGCGTTGATCCCAACCATGTAGAAGAAGATGAATTTAAAAGAAAGCTTCTAGAGTATGTAAAAAAGTATAATATTAAACTTGTTTTGGATATTCATGGAGCAAGTAGTAAAAGAGACTTTGATGTAGAACTTGGAACCCTTGATAATACCTCTTGTAAACAAGAAATTGTAGAACAATTACAAAATTCTTTTCGGAAGTATGGTATTTCCCATATATCTATCAATCAACCATTTAAAGGTGGAAATATTACAAAGTATTTAGTAGAATACTCAAATGTTAATGTGATTCAAATAGAGATCAACAAACGATACCGAGATTTTAATCATCTAAAAAAGTTAGAAACATTTTGTCTTTCTTTATCTAAGTTTATAGAAGGATATTTAGAACACAAATTGTAAAATAGGATGTAAAGAAACAAGAAAAATGAAAAAGTAAATAGCTTTCTTTTTTGTCTCATGCTATCATTAATATGAAAGAGGTGATAGTTGTGCAAGAAAATGCCAATAAAAGAGATTCTAAAATTGTAATTATTATGGCGATTATTTTGGTAATTGCTGTAATAGGGGTAACGGGTTATATTTTGAAAGAAACAGGAGTTCTTTTTAAGTCAGATAATAAGACAGAAGAAAAAGAAACAGGAAACGAGGTAGAAAATAAAAACACAACAGAAGAGAAAAAAGAGGAAGAAAGTATTCCAAATAATAATACCGCTGTACAACCACTTGATGTTACAAAATGTTTAAATAGAAATGGTTATACATTTGCAAATCCAACGGATGTACAAGGAAATTATGGTATTAGTATGAATATTAATAGTGATAAAAAAAGTATTACACTAAATATTGATTGGAATGTTTTTGGTCCTATTAGTGGTCTAGATGCTTATGCTCCAAGCGTATTGACTTATCAAATAACAGGTTTTACCAAAGAGATAAAAGAGGTATTTATTGGTGATGTTGGACAAGATGCTATGGGAATTACATTATTTTATTTAATGACGGATGGAACCGTTGAATATACTCCAATGTTTGTATCAAAAACAGATACCCAAAATAATTCTTATTATGAAATCAATTATACCTATGATACTTCAGCCGATGGAAAATTATCTAGTCAACGTTTTGAAACCAAAGGAATGATACCAGGAGTAGAGCAAGTGGAAAAACTTTATATTGCTGATCAAAGTTATGGTATTGGAAGTGCCAAAACAACACTTGGTGCGAAAAAAGATGGATCTTTTTATGATTTAAGTATTATAAATGGATAAAAAAGTAAAAAAAGTTGTTGACATTTCAACGCTTTTTTCATATACTAGTAACAGTTAAGAAAAAGGAAAGAGATTTTATATCCACCTGATTCGCGAATAGCAATGGGTAAAAAGCCAAAAAATTATTATAAAAAATAGTTTTCTTATGGTTTTTTCGGTGGATAGTGATATCCACCTTTCTTAATGTATGGAGGTGTTAATTATCGCAAAAGATAGGAACAGTCTAATGATTAATGATGAAATCAAGGCAAAAGAAGTATTAGTAATTGGTCCAAACGGAGAACAAGTTGGAATCAAATCCATTGAAGATGCAAGAACGCTTGCAAGTTATGCTAATTTAGATTTGGTTTTAATGAATCCTAATGGAACACCACCTGTCTGTAAAGTAATGGATTATAATAAATACCGTTATGAAAGACAGAAAAAAGAAAAAGAAGCTCTAAAAAAGCAAAGAGCAAGTCAGGCGGAGTTAAAAGAATTTCGTTTATCTCCTGTTATTGATGTGGGTGATTTTGAGACAAAATTAAGAAATGTAATCAAATACTTGAAAAAAGGAGATAAGATCAAATTATCCATTCGTTTTAAAGGACGTCAAATGGCTCATACAGAATTAGGACAAGAAGTATTAGAGCGTTTTTCAGCACGTACTTTGGAATATGCTGAGATTTCAGAAAAACCAAAATTAGACGGTCGTACAATGACGATGATGTTAGTACCAAAAAAAGATAAGTAGGAGGAATAAGTATGCCAAAAATTAAGACACACAAAGGAACTGCAAAAGTAGTAAAGAAAAGAAAAAATGACTATAAAATTGGACGTCCAGGAAGTCGCCATAACACTGGATACAAAAGTACAGATGCAAATCGTAAAAACAGAAAAGGGTCAAATTTAAGTAAAGCAGACCAAAATCGCTTAAAAAATATTATTTAATTTTAAGCAAATAGAAGAAGGAGGAATGAAGTATGGCAAGAGTAAAAAATGGAGTGACTACAAAAGCACGTCATAAAAAAGTATTAAAACAAGCAAAAGGTTATTTTGGAAGTAAACATCGTTTATATAAGAGTGCAAAAGAACAATTAATGCACTCAGGGCAATATGCATATCGTGATAGAAAACAAAAGAAAAGAGATTTTCGTAAATTATGGATTGCAAGAATCAATGCAGCTTGCCGTGAAAACGGAATTAGTTATTCAAGATTTATTGAAGGATTAACCAAAGCAGGTGTTGAAGTAAACCGTAAGATGTTATCTGAAATTGCAATCAATGATGAGAAAGCTTTTCGTGATTTAGTAGAGATTGCGAAAAAAGGAAAAGAAGGAAAAATAACCAAAAGTGAGACGAAAATAGAAAAAGAAGTAACCATTAAAGGTAACACAAAAGAAGAAAAAGTAGAAGCACCTAAGAAAGAGGCAAAGAAAGAAGAGAAGAAAGAGACCAAAAAAGAAGATATGAAAGACTATTCTAAAATGTCTGTCGCAGAACTAAAAGAAATAGCCAAAGAAAAAAATATTTCTGTAACCGGTCTTAAAAAAGCAGAAATTATTGAAGCTTTAGAAAAATAAACATATTTTGGGATGGCGAAATCGAGTGCCGAAAGGTGATTTCAAAAGAAGAACAAAATAGAAGAAAAAAACGAAAAGGAGATTAAATTATGACAGTAGTATCAATGAGTTATTTATTAGAAGCAGGTGTTCATTTTGGACATCAAAAAAGAAGATGGAATCCTAAGATGAAGGAATACATCTATACCACAAGAGATGATATTTATATTATCGATTTACAAAAATCAGCAAAATGTATCAATGAGGCTTATGAAGCTATGAAGAAAATTGCTGAAAATGGAGGACAAGTATTGTTTGTTGGAACCAAAAAACAAGCCCAAGAAGCAGCAGAAGAAAGTGCTGTTCGTACCAATATGTTCTTTGTAAACGAAAGATGGTTGGGTGGAACACTAACAAACTTTAAGACCATTAAATCAAGAATTAAGAGAATGGAAGAAATTGAAAAAATGGAAAGTGATGGAACTTTTGAATTGCTTCCAAAGAAAGAAGTAATGGGTCTTAAAAAAGAATATGAAAAATTAAACAAAAACTTAAGAGGAATTCGCAACATGAAAAAGCTTCCAGATGCTTTGGTAATTGTGGATCCAAAAAAGGAAGAAATTGCAATCAAAGAAGCAAGAATTTTAGGAATTCCTATCTTTGGTGTTGTCGATACCAATTGTGATCCAGATATGGTGGATTATGTAATTCCTGGAAATGACGATGCCGTTCGTTCTGTAAAACTATTAATTGGTGTTTTAACCAATGCTATTGCAGAAGCAAATGGATGTGAAGTTTTAGACTTTATTAGTGAAGAAGACAAAGCCAAAGAAGGAAAGAAAACAGAAGCACCTAAGAGGGAAGCAAAAAAGGAAGAAAAAGTAGAGTCTAAAAAAGAGCCAAAAGAAGAAGTGAAAGAAATAGAAGAAAAAAAAGTAGAAGTACAAGAAGAGAAAATAGAAGAAGATCTTGATAGTATGACTTTAACAGACTTAAAGAAAAAAGCAAAAGAAGTTGGAATTAAAGGCTATTCTAGCATGAAAAAACAAGATTTAATTGAAGCATTAAGAAAATAATTAGAGAAGGAAAAAAAGTTTTCCTTTTTCTAATCATAGGAGGAGAAAATTATGTTTAAAGCAAGTGATGTAAAAGAATTAAGAGATCGTAGTGGAGCAGGAATGCTTGACTGTAAGAAAGCTCTGGAAGCGTGTTCTGGAGATATGGAACAAGCAATTGATTGGCTAAGAGAAAAAGGAATTAGCAAAGCTGCAAAAAAAGAAAGTAGAATTGCAGCAGAAGGACTTTGCTCTATTTTAACAAAAGAAAATCGTGCTGTTATCTTAGAAGTGAATTCTGAGACAGATTTCGTAGCAAAAAATGAAGAATTTACAAAGTTTGTTCAATATTTAACTGAGACTATTTTAGAGAATAATTTAAAGACAAGAGAAGAGGTTTTATCCTTTGATGATAATGGTGAGACAATTGATGCAAAATTAATTGCTCTAACTGCTAAAATTGGAGAAAAGTTATCTTTCCGTCGTCATGAAGTAGTAGAAAAAAAGGACAATGAAGTTTTTGGAAGCTATTTACACATGGGAGGAAAAATTGGTGCTTTGGTGGTTCTTTCTAATACAACCGAAGAAGTTGCCAAAGATGTTGCAATGCACGTAGCAGCAATGGCTCCTGTATGTGCAAAAAGAGATGAAGTACCAACAGATATGGTAGATCGTGAATCAAAAGTAATCAAAGAACAAGTTATGAACGAAGGTAAACCTGCTGATATTGCTGAGAAAATGGTAACAGGAAGATTGAATAAATTTTATAAAGAGATTTGTTTGGAAGAACAAGAATTTATCAAAGATTCTAGTATGAATGTAGGAACATTCGTTAAAAATAGTGGTGGTGAAATCATCTCTATGATTCGTTATGCCGTTGGTGAAGGTATTGAGAAAAAAGAAGAAGATTTTGCTAGTGAAGTTATGAGTCAAATCAATGCTTCAAAATAGGTTAAAAAAGGATGTGCATCTTTCTTAGCACATCTTTTTTATTGTTCTTTACGATTTGTAAAGATATAGTTATTGGTTTCTTTCTCCAAAGTTAATGTATAAGTAATTGTTTTATCTGGTTGATTTATATTACTATTATTTTCAAAAATTTCAAGTTCTAAAGAATTTCCTTTTTTTGTTGCTCTTGTTAGTGTTTGAATTCCTTTTTGAATAAGACCTCCAGCTTCTATGGAATAAGAAATATACCCATCTAAATCACTATCGTAATGGTACATACCACCCATAATTTTAACATCATTCAGTTGATATTTTGTATTCTTTCCGAATAGTTCTTTATATTTGGTTTCTAAAGTAGAATTTTTTAAAAAGTTTGTTGTATTTTGTTTTAATGTTTCATTATCCAATGTTGTTCCACTGTTAAAATGTGAACCATTATCACAATAATAAGATTCTTCAAGGATAAGATTTTGGACTTGACTACAAGGAATTGTTTCAAAATTATTTTCATCTAGTTGTGATATTGCTAGATAAATTTTGGCTTCTTGTGAATCATTCAAATCTTTGAAAAGATAAGAATTTTTGTTATTGTTTTCATTATAAATGTTAAAATATTTTTGAGCAAGCTCTCCGTTTATATCAAGTTCTTCAACGATATCATTTGTTTCTTCCTTGTTTTGATTTTGATCATTGATTTTTTCCTCTTCTTTTAATTCCTTTTCCTTTGAAGAAAAAGAAATTATTTTCTTATCTACTAAAATATAAAATATAAGTGATAAGCTACAGACTGCTAAGAGGATCATCGTAATAATATAGTATTTTTTTTTCATTTTTTCACCTCAAATATATTCTATCATACTTGAAAATGATAACAATTCATAATTAGAAAAAAAAGAAAATAGTAGACATTGAAAAGTGTAAAGTTACTTGCTTTCTTTGAAAAGAATTAGTATTCTTCTTTTAGGAGGGTAAAAATCATGAAAAATTTAATTTTTTATTACAGTGCTATGAAAGGTGCGAAATCAATGCTTTTAATACAAAGAGCTTATAATTATAATGAAAATGGGAAAAAAATACTGGTAATGAAACCAGCAAAAGATACCAAAGATGATCATTATTTAATATCAAGAAATGGATCGAAAAGAGAAGTGGATGTGTTATTAGGAGAAAAGGAAAGACTTATATCCGAACAATATATTGATAAACTATTAGAAACCGATGTTATTTTAGTAGATGAAGCACAGTTTTTGTCTTCTCTTCAAGTTGAAGAATTGTGGAAAATTAGCAAAGCATATGATAAAGATGTAATGTGTTATGGACTTAGAACGAATTTTAAAGGCGAGCTTTTTGAAGGAAGTAAAAGACTAATGGAATTATCTGACTCTATTCGTGAACTTGATACCATTAATCTTTGTCTTTGCGGTAATCAAGCACAATTTAATGCAAGATTAGAAAATGGTAACTTTACATACGAAGGAGAAGAAGTTGCAATTGATGGTGCAAATCAGCAAATAGAATATCAGCCTCTTTGTGGAAGATGTTATTTACAAAAAGTCTTTGTAAAAATGAGGCGATAAGATATTTTTACATTTTTCTTTCCAAATTTGTTGTTTTATAATACAATAAACGTAAAGAAAGGAGTTATTGTATGAAGTTATCTAGTTTGTTAATTGCTGTGATACCAGCGATTTTGATCTTATTTTATGGATTTAAGATTCAAAAAATAGTCATTGCTCTTACCTTCTTTGTAATTGGTTTTGAACTTGTTAGTACCTTATGTGAAAATACTAGTATTGATGGTACAATAATTTTATTAATGTCTGTTATTGTAGGACTTTTATTTGGAATGTTTAGTTTTCGTATCAAACAGTTAAGTATCTTCCTTTTCCTTTTTGCAATGGGGTATGCTGCTGTTTATTTTGGAACCGATTATGTTTGGTATAATACAGTAATTGGAATTGTAGTAGGTTGTCTTTTTGGAGGACTTGGTGTTGTCTTTTACCGACCAATGATTATTTTATCGACTGCACTATCAGGTGCTTATACCATATCCTATTCCATTTTTACTTATTATAAAATAGAAAATATGGTATATATCCTACTTGTTACCACCTGTCTTGGTGCGCTTGGATGTTGGTATCAGTTTACAAATACCAAAGCATTACCAAAAGATTATTAATAAGAAGAAGGAAAAATACTTTCTTTTTTTTTGAACTTATGTTATAATTAGTAGCGGATTTTATATGGAGTGTGAGATGTATGAAAAAAAGAAATATTGCAATTATAGCCCATGTTGACCATGGAAAAACAACATTAGTAGATGGAATTTTAAAGACCTCTGGAATGTTTCGAGAAAATGAAGATATTAGTAATATCTCAATGGATTCCAATGCGTTAGAAAAAGAACGAGGAATTACGATTTTAGCAAAAACAACGGCGCTTGATTATAAAGACTATCGTATTAATATTTTGGATACCCCAGGACATGCAGATTTTGGTGGGGAAGTAGAGAGAATTATGAATATGGTAGATGGAGTATTGCTTGTTGTAGATGCTTATGAAGGGGCTATGCCACAAACACGTTTTGTATTAAAGAAAGCTTTAGAAGCCAAAGTAAAACCTATTGTTGTCATCAATAAAGTAGACAAAGAAAGTGCAAGATGTAGTAAAGTAGTGGATGAAGTTCTTGATTTGTTTATTGAATTAGGAGCCGATGAGAGTCAATTAGAGTTTCCTGTTGTCTATGCAAGTGCTTTGAATGAAACTTGTAGTTTAGAAGAAGATTTAAGTACCCAAACCAAAGGTTTTGAACCATTACTTGATCTTATTATCAAAGAAATACCAGAACCAAGTGGAGATAATAAGAAAGAATTACAATTTCAACCAGCTCTTCTTGACTATAATGACTTTGTTGGAAGAATTGGAATTGGACGTATTCATAATGGAGTATTAAAAACAGGACAAATGGTTAATTGTATTCGACTTGATGGTAGTGTAAAAAGCTTCCGTGTTCAAAAATTATTTGGTTATTATGGATATCAAAGAATTGAAATTGAAAGTGCCGAAGCAGGAGATATTGTCGCAATTGCAGGACTTGCTGATATTTCTGTTGGTGAGACAATTTGTAATCAAGGACAAAACTTACCACTTCCTCTTTTACATATTGATGAGCCAACCCTTCAAATGACATTCTCTGCATCTTCTTCTCCTTTTGTGGGACGCGATGGAAAAATTGTAACGGCAAGAAAGATCGAAGAAAGATTAATCAAAGAAACCCAAAAGGATGTTAGTTTAAAAGTTGAAAAAGAAAGTAACGATAGTTTCTTAGTATCTGGAAGAGGAGAACTTCATTTGGGTATTTTAATTGAAAATATGCGAAGAGAAGGATTTGAACTTGAAGTTTCCAAACCAAAAGTAATTATCAAAGAAATTGATGGTGTAAAGTGTGAACCATGGGAAGACTTACAAATAGAAGTACCAGAGGATATGATGGGATCCATCATTGAACAATTAGGGCTTCGTGGCGCATCTATGGAAGGAATGAAAAACTTTGAAAATCAAGTAAGATTAAATTATATTATTCCATCTCGTGGTTTGATTGGTTTTATGACAGATTTTATGACGATGACCAAAGGATATGGAATTATGAATCATACGTTTAAAGAATATCGTCCTTATGAAAGCGTTGATATTGGAGAGAGAAAACTTGGTGTTTTGGTATCGGTTGATAGTGGTAGTGCGACAGCGTATGCGATTGGAAACTTAGAAGATCGTGGTGTTATGTTTATTGAACCAGGTTGTGAAGTATATGAGGGAATGATTGTTGGGGAATGTAATCGGGATAATGATTTAGCCGTTAATGTTACCAAAGGAAAACAGTTAACCAACACAAGAGCTTCTGGAAGTGATCATACGGTTGTTTTAAAACGTCCAAGACCAATTACTTTGGAATATGCTCTTGATTATATTAATTCTGATGAATTGATTGAAGTAACACCAAACTATTTACGGTTACGAAAGAAAATATTAAATACCGAAGAGAGAAAGAAATTCGATGCCAAAAAAAGTAAATAAGAAGAAAGTAGAACTTTTATCTCCTGTTTCTAGTTTTGAAACCCTAAAAGCAGCAATCCTTGCTGGATGTGATGCCGTTTATTTGAGTGGAAAAAAGTATGGAGCTCGTGCGTATGCCAAAAACTTTACCGATCATGAATTAATTGAGGCCTTAAATTATGCACATTTATATAACGTTAAGGTCTATGTTACGGTTAATACGTTAATTTATGAGAGGGAAATGGATGATTTCCTAGAGTATATTTTCTTCCTTCATAAAAATGGAGTGGATGCTGTTATTATGCAAGATATTGGTGCGATGGATGTAGTAAGAAAGATATTTCCAAACTTAGAAATTCATGCTTCTACTCAAATGAACATTCATTCCAAAGAAAGTGCCCAGCTTCTTCAAAAATTAAAGATTAAAAGAGCCGTCTTAGCACGTGAGATGAATCTTTCTTTGATCAAAGAAATAAAGGAAGATGTAGATCTTGAACTAGAAGTTTTTGTACAAGGAGCTCTTTGTGTTTGTTATTCAGGTCTTTGTTTGATGAGTTCTATGATAGGTGGAAGAAGTGGGAATCGTGGTACTTGTGCGCAGTGTTGTAGGATGCCATATAGTCTAATCAAAGATGGTAAGAAGATAAAGAAAGAAGAATATTTACTTAGTACCAAAGATTTATGTACGTTAAAATATCTTGATCAATTATTAGAAATAGGAGTTGATTCTCTTAAAATAGAAGGTAGAATGAAGCGATGTGAATATGTCTTTTTTACAACGTATCTTTACCGAAAGGCAATTGATTCTTATTATGAGAATGGGTATGTTTCGATCAAAGAGGAAGATATTACTTCTTTAAAAAAGCTTTTTAATCGAGGTTTTACCAAAGGATTTCTATTTCAAGAAGAAAATGATTCTTTTATTCATTCTTATCGACCAAACCATATGGGTGTTTTCTTTGGGGATGTTATTAAGCGGGGAAAGGATTTTTTCCTTTTAAAATTAGAAGATGATCTTAATGTACAAGATGGGATTCGTCTAGTTGATTCAGATATTGGTTTTCTAGTTCAAGAAATGTATCAGAAAAACAAAAAAGTAAAGAGTGCCAAAAAAGGGGAGATTGTAGAAATTAGGAAAAAGATCCCATCTTGTGGTAAGGTTGTAAAAACAACAGATTTTAAACAATTACAAGAGATAAGAACAAAATTAAAAGAAGAAAAAAAGCTTCCTCTTTCGATGCACTTAGAAGCAAAAATAGGACAACCTTTACGTCTTTTCCTTACTTATCAAGATGATAAGGTTGCAATAGAAAGTAGTTATATTGTAGAGAAAAGTAGGACTTCTCAAACTACGAAAAAGGATATAAAGGAAAAACTAAGTCAATTAAACGATACTATCTATTATCTATCTAATCTTACATTTTCTTCTGATGATGATATTTTTATCCCTGTTTTTAGATTAAAGGAACTAAGAAGAGAAGGGGTAGAAAAATTAAATGAAAAAAGACTGCAAAGAAAAGATGTTGTAAGATGTGAATATAAGATAGAGGTAAAAGATTATAAAAGAGAACAAAAGAAAGCAATATTAGTAGATACCGATAAACAAGTAGTAGGGTATGATGAGGTTTATAATTATCAAGATATGGACAATACAACATTAAAATTAAATCGAATCTTAGAGCGACATGAAAAAAGAGATAAACGTGTTTTGGTTAGTGATTTGGGAAGTCTTTTGGTATATCGTAATGTTGTAGCAGATTTTTCTTTCAATGTAGTAAATAGTTATTCGATTGCGTTTCTTCATTCTTTAGGGGTTGATAAAGTAACGTTATCGTATGAACTTACTTATGATGAAATAAAAGAAATATTAAATTCTTATCATAAACGGTATCAAAAACATCCAAATGTAGAGGTTATTGTTGATTCTTATCCAGAGGTTATGGTTTGTAAATATCTACTAGATGGAGATTTTTTAGAAGATAAGTTTCATAACCGTTTTCCAATTCGAATAAGAGATGGGTTTATGCATCTATATTTTTACAAACGGAAAATATTAACTGATGACTTTTATAAAATTGGAGTTAATAGTATTCGATATCATAAGGAATTATGAGTGATTCGCTCATAATCTTCTTGCAAGAATGGCGGAATAGGTAGACGCGCTACTTTGAGGGGGTAGTGATAGAATATCGTGGGAGTTCAAATCTCCTTTCTTGCACCACATTGATTGTTACTCGGAAAAATATGGGATAAATATAAAAACTATTTTCAAAATTAAATTGAAAGTAGTTTTATTTTGTTATCTTAAGAAAATCTAACATTTGGAAAATGAACATCTTGGTTAATATTACTTATTTTTGAAGTAATAATAAAAATATAGGGAAAAATATCTTGATACTCTTGATAAATTAAATCAAAAGTCTCTTCAAAATTTACTTGATCAATCATAATAAATTTTCCATCTCGAATACGATCCCTTATATTAACAACTCTTAAAAGTGCTGTTGCAATATCATAAAAGGATGCATCGATATTATAGTTTTCAAGACTATCTTCTCTTACGACAAGACCAATTGGATAAGATAGACTACTTGATGTTAAGTATTCAAAAATTTCTTGATTTTTGGTTTCTAAATAATACTTAATGTTTGGATATTTTCTAAGTTCTAATAAAATAAGATCCGTATAAAGAGCATTATCTTCTTGATGATCCATAAATTCTAAAACTAAATCTTTTTGATAGGTATGAAAGAGTTTTAAAATTTCTTTTAACGTTAAAATTTGTTGATGTTGTACTTTCGTTCCAATGTTATAGGCAAGAAACGTATGAAGTGGAATTTCATCAATTCGATTGATATGTTCTAATATTAATTGATAGATATCATCACTTAAGGAAATAATTTCATTGTCTTTTGTTTTATAAAGTTTAAACTTAAATCCATCAATATAAGGCGTATTAAGACCAAGGATAATGGAGTCCCTTGTATTTGCTCCTGTATGCTTTGTTACAGCACCTCCATCGGCAATAATATTAAAATTCATGTTTTCTCCTTTCATAAAATTTTATGCGCATTTTTCTTTAAAAAGACAAAAAAATATGCTATAATATGAGGCAGTGAAGGAGTGGTAGTATGGCATTAAAAGACGTAAAAGGTATTGGAGCAAGATCGCTTCTTCTACTTAATAAACTAGGAATTACAAGTGTGGATGATTTGGTAACACATTATCCTTTTCGATACGATATTTTAAAAAGAGGTTCTCTTTTAGAAACCGAAGATGGAGAACATATTATCATTGATGGTAGAGTAGAAAGTAGTCCTATTTTAGTACGTTTTAAAGCAGGTCTTAATAAAATGAATTTTCGTCTTTTAACTGCAACCGGTCCTGTTGGAGTATCAATTTTTAACCGTGCTTTTTTAAAAAGCCACTTAGCAGTTGGGACCGCAATTACCGTTATTGGTAAATTTGATAAAAAGAAAAATGTAATAACAGCATCTGAAATTAAGTTAGAGCCTTTATCAAACAAAGTAAAAATTGAACCTGTCTATCATTTGACAAGTGGAATTACCAATAAGAATATGGCGACATTTATTAATATGGCTTTGCTTGGAAATAGTGGAGAGATTCATGATTTTATTCCTACCTATTATCAAGAAAAATATTCATTCTCAAGTAAAAGAATGGCCCTTAACATTGTTCATAATCCACCAAGCAAAGAAAAATTAAAAGAAGCAAGTATTCGTCTTAAATATGAAGAATTGTTTGCCTTTATGTTTAAAATTAATTATTTGAAAGAAGAAAACAAAAAGAAAAACGCTGGCCTTGAAAAGAAAGTACCAAAAGATAAAATTGAAGAATTTATTAATACTCTTCCCTTTGAATTAACCGAAGATCAAAAAAAGTCAGTGCAAGATATTCTTCATGATATGGAAGGAAGAGGAAGAATGAATCGTCTTTTACAAGGGGATGTTGGAAGTGGAAAAACCATTGTTTCCTTTATTGCAATGTATGCCAATAAACTAGCAGGGTATCAAAGTGCTTTGATGGCACCAACTGAGATTTTAGCGACCCAACATTATCAAGGATTATTATCTTTCTTTTCGAAGTTTGATGTTAAAGTTTCTCTTTTAACTGGATCCACAACAAAAAAAGAAAAAGATAAAATTTATAAAGATTTAAAAGATGGTGTCATTGATATTGTTGTAGGAACCCATGCTTTGATTCAAGAAGATGTTATGTATCACAATTTAGGTCTTGTGATTACCGATGAACAACATCGTTTTGGTGTAAACCAAAGAGCAAACTTACAAAACAAAGGACAAAAACCAGATACTCTTTATATGAGTGCGACACCCATACCAAGAACTTATGCTTTAACAATTTATGGTGATATGGATGTATCAACCATTAAAACAAGACCAAAAGGAAGAAAGAAGATTAAAACCATTTTAAAGAAAGAAACAGAAATAAAAGATGTTTTAACTTTAATGTATGAAGAGTTAAAACAAAACCATCAAATATATGTTATTGCCCCTTTGATAGAAGAAAGTGAAAACAGTGACTTGACAACGGTAAATGAATTAAAAGATAAAATGAATTTAGCGTTTGGAAAGAAATTTAAAATCAATTTGGTTCATGGAAAAATGGCATCGCTTCAAAAAGATTTGATTATGAAAGAATTTAGTGAAAACAAAGTACAAATCTTAATTAGTACAACTGTAATTGAAGTAGGAGTGGATGTTCCAAATGCGACTATGATGGTGATTTTTGATGCCGAACGTTTTGGTCTTTCTACCCTTCATCAGTTAAGAGGTCGCGTTGGGCGAAGCGATTTACAGTCAAGCTGTGTGTTAATTAGTAACGATGATACAAAACGCTTACATATTATGGAAGAGACAAACGATGGGTTTGAAATTAGTGAAGAAGACTTTAAATTAAGAGGACATGGAGATTTGTTTGGAACCAAACAAAGTGGAGATATGACCTTTAAAATTGCTGATTTAAGAGTGGATTATAAAATTTTATTGCAAGCGAAAAAAGATTCTGAAGAATATCTTTTGAGGCAAGAAGATGAAAGTTTAAAACAAGAATTAATAAAGTCAATTATACATAGTTAACGTGTCAAACTACGAAAAAAGTTGAAAACAATTTGACAAGAAATAAAAAGTTCGTTATGATTATAGTACATGATAGGTATCTATTATTCAATACTTATCATGGGGTATAATCTACGCATTTTATGTGGATTATACTTACCGAACCCCCTGAAGGAGCCGAAAGGCTCCGTTTTTGTTGATTTATAAGGGTTTTAGAATACCTAAAAAGTGTTTATGTGGCACTTATGTGGCATTTTTATTTTTTTTAGAAAATAATGACTATACTAATAATGTAAACAAAAAGGAAAATTAAGTGATATTTTGTTTTTTATATCACTCAAGTTTTTTGTTTTATTATATACAGAAAATTATGATAAGGGAAAAAGGGATAGATAAATTATGTTTATCCTCATTTTTAGTTGTGAATATTGATGTTTATAAAAAAATATATTATAAAAAAATAGATAAAAAAGAGAAAATAATCACTTCTTCACTTAAAATATAATTTTATCATTAAAACTTAATGGATTCTTAAGAAAAAATATATACTTACAAAAATATTCTCTGTCACTTTCTATTTCCCTTTAATCACTTCTTATCACTTCTTTTATATAGTGTTAAATTTTTAGTTTTAGTGATTATTATTATCCTCTTATGTATGATAGTTTTTGGAGGTGTATGATGAGTGAAATACAAGTAAGAAGAATAGATAATTTTGGACGTTGTGTAATTCCAATAGATATTAGAAAACAGTTGGATATTTCAATTACAGATGATTTAGGTTTTGTTGTTGAAGATGATAGAATAATAATTTCCAAAATATCATCTAGTTTTAATTTAGAAGATTTTGTAAGAAAATTTATAGTAGAATATTTTGGAGTAGAATGGGAAGATGCTTTTGTAAGTGATATTCAAATAAAAAATATAAAAATAATGTTGATGAATTATGTTAAAAAAAATATATTGAATATTTGAAAAAGGGTTTGGACTTCACAGGTTTTCGTGCTTCTATTAAAAAAATTTTATATGATAGTTGTGAGGTGAAGAAATTGTTAAATCAAATAATATTAGTTGGTCGAATAGTAAACCATGTTAAGAGTGAGAAAGATGATCATTCCATTATGACATTAGCTATTCCACGAAGTTTTAAAAATGTTGATGGGAATTATGATAATGATATCATTGAGTGTAAACTATTTAATTCTATTTCAAAAAATACATTGGAATATTGTCAAGATAATTCTATTGTTGGTGTAAAAGGTAGAGTACAAAGCAAAGTTGTAGATGATAATAGAGTTATTGAAATTATCGCAGAAAAAATTACATTTTTACAAAAATGAAAAAGAACAAGAATCTTAATGTTAAATATTCAAAAACACAAAGATTTTTGCTCTTTTTTTATCTACATAATAGTATATGAAATAAGTTTAAGTAACAGTTATAAGCGGTAAAAATATGGAATTTTAATATTATTTTTCAATAGTTATTTTAATGTGGTGGACTTTACATATTTCTTTTAGAGTATTTGAATAATATCGTCTACGACCAGCTTCGTAATCTTGAATTGTTCTCTCACTTTTATTGATTGATTTACCGAACTCTTTTTGAGTTAAATTTGTCCACTCTCTAATAATACGAATAACATCTTTTGGCTCATAATCATTAAATAAAAACTTACTCATATCCATCACCCATTCTTTTTTATTTATTGTTATTGACAAGTATATCAGTAAGCGTGTATAATTTTTATATAAACCACGCTAATTGTGAATGTAAAGGAGGTGCTTTTGTGAGTAATTTAGTTGGTGAACGAGCATGGACTAAAAAAGTTAAAAAAATTTTAGATGATAACTTGAAAGAATTAAAGAAAAAAGATAGAACTTATGAAAAATTTGAAATTTCTTGTGATAGTGATAACGATAAAAAAACAGTGGAAGCAACTACTTCTTTTACAAAATATTTAAAATTAAAAAATGAGGGTAAAGAAGTTGATATTAAAGATTTTACAGATCATAAGTTTCACCCTGATATTCTAGTTAATGAAAAGATAAGCGATACTTGTTCTATTCCTAGGCTAGTTATAGAAGTTAAGTATAGAAATGAAAAAAATACGAGTGCGACAATTCATGCGATACTAGAATATAATCAAAAAGCTGAACTTCATAAGAGGTTATATCCAGGATTAAGATATGGGTTATTGATAGGAAATTATGATGTTTTACCTAAACACGCAATAGAGTTTGGAAATAACTTCGATTTTATGTTGGCATTACCTAATAAATTAGGCGAAAAAGATGAGGAGCGTTTATTCAACATTGTCAAAAAAAACCTTGATGATGCTGAAAAATTAGAAGTAGCAATAGATGAAAATAAAAATAGTGAATGTATTGGTATTGTAAAAGATATTATTACAAAGGAGGATATGGAAAAATGAAGAAGAAGATAATATTTTTATTAGTAGTTAGTTTTATGTTTTTAGGAGTAAAAACAGTTAATGCAGCAGAATTAAAACCAGTTGATGAACATACACTTGATAATATTGAATCAACATTGACTTTAGATATGAAAGAATCTGAAATTGATGTGTCAAGATTTAAAAATAGTGATTTAGATAAAATAGCTGACAATTATGAAAATAAATTAAAAGAGCAAGGTTATGATTTGACTGGTATAGAGGTTAAAATAGATTTTAAAGATAATATTTCAGATGGCATCTCGAATATTTTTAATTTTTCTGATATTCATGAGTTAAATCTAAGTGTTGTTAATACTACCAATAATAACAATAATATTTTATATAAAAAAAATATAAAGGTAACTTATTCAAATACAGCTTCTTTTAATGATAGTGATAAAGGATATGTTGAAGATGTTATTAAAAAAATGAAATTTGACGGTACAATGAATGATGATATTTTTAATCGTAAAGTAGATTCTATTTTTAGGGTTTATGATAAAGATGAAATAAGTTATGATGATTTTTTTGATAATTTTGCTCGTAATTATGAGAATTATGATTATGCTAAGTTAGTCAATGATCCTTCTATAAAAATTAGATATAATTGTGGTGATTGGGGAACTTATATAGGAGCTAATCCTGTTTACATACCAATCAACTTATATATCTATAAAAATGATGTATTTTATGGTTTGAAACAGATTTTTTTAGTAAATTTATGGGGAGAAAAACTTAATAACGGTACACCTGTAGGTGTCCAAGAAATACCAAAAACAGAGAATGAAGTATTAAATCCTAATTATCAAGAACTTTATGAAGAAGTTAAAAAACAAGGATTAACAGATGTTCTTGGTTGTTATGAGTTAAAGGCGTATGGAGAACTTTATGAGGGAATGGAAGTATCATTTAATATTGATAAAAAATATGAAGGTAGAGAAGTAAAAATATTCCATAAAAAAAATGATGGAACTTATGAAGTATTTACTGATGTAGTTAAAAATGGTAAAGTGACAGTTAAAGTAAATGAGTTTTCACCATTTATGATTGTATTAAGTAAGAATGATGGTGTAGTTCAAAACATGAATAATGTTCCTAATAATGCTCCTAATAATGCTCAAACATCATCAATGAATATTATCCTTTATATAGGAATATCTTTAAGCTCTTTAGTTATGATAATTTATATAATTGTAAAAAGGAAAAAGAAAATAGCATAAGAGCTATTTCTTTCTATTTATAATGAAAAAAAGAAGATTAAAGTTAAGAGTAAAAAGAATTTTATTCTTATTACTTATTATGGTATTTTTGTTTTCTACTATAAAAGTTTTATTATTTTTAAAAGATTTAAATGTTAATAAAAATGATAATAAAAAGTTGGAAGATGAAGTTGTTGATACAACAGTTAACAATGAAGAAACAATAACTAGGATAGATTTTGATAAGTTATTTTCTATCAATAATGACACAGTCGGTTGGATAAAATTTAATGAAGATAAAATAAATAATCCTATCGTAAAAACGAAAGATAATAGTTTTTATTTAAATCACGCTTTTGATAAGAGTAAAAACCAAGCAGGAACAATATTTATGGATTATCGTAATCTTTCCTTTGATGATAAAAATGTAGTTTTATTTGGTCATGCTATGCTTGATAATACAATGTTTGGATCTATCAGTGATGTGTTTGATAAAGATTTTTTTGAAAAGAAAGATAATAATTATATTGAAATCATCAACACAAATAATGAAACACTTACCTATCAAATATTTAGTTATTATGTAATAGAAAAAGAAGAATATTATATTACTACTTCATTTAATGATGAAAATGATTTTGCTACATTCATTGATACGATTAAAAAAAGAAGTTATAAAGATTTTAATATAGACGTTACGACTACAGACTATATTCTTACTTTATCCACGTGTTCAGGTGTAGGTAATACTACAAAAAGAAAAGTAATTCATGCGAAAAGAATTATTTTTTAAAATAATGGTGAGAGATAGATTTTTAGTGAACAGAGCGTGATATCTATTACATCATAATTTATACTGTATGTAGGAAGTGAAACTATGACAGTAATTGAATCTCCAGTGAAAAAGAAAATTTTTAATGATGAAAATGAATTGATGTTAGTATAGATTTATAGACACGAAAATTTGAAAGGAGTGGTATAATAGTTAGTCAAAGAAAAGGAGGAA
>CANQYK010000023.1 GCA_947628065.1 uncultured Bacilli bacterium
TGAAAAGTTTCCAAGTGTAAAGCAAAAAAAGAACTGTCGAAAAAATTAATCACTTAACTTTTTCGACAGCCCCTTTTATTTTTAAGTGTTAATAAAGAGATTATCTTGATATTCTAGACTTTTTTCTTCAAGTAAGGAAAAATTACAGCATCTTTCATATTGACTTTTGCTTAAGTGATTACTTTTATACCGACGATAAAATTGTTTGATTTGGGAAAATAGTTTTGTTTTGTGGTTATTAATATATGTTAGTTGTTTTTCTAATAAAATTTTATATTTTTGATCTTTAATTAATGGTAATATTTCTTTTGCGCATGTTAGTGGAGTTGGTAACATATTATTAATATTAATAATTCCTAAAGTTCCATTTTGTATTTTAAAAATATCAATTGCGTTATTACTCATTTTTAGGTGTTTTTCTTTCGGACTTGATAGAGGCGCAAAGTAATTATGATTTTCAAAAGTATAAATTATTCCAATATAAGGACGTTTTCTTCTTTTGTTGTATGGAACTTTAGTATCAAATTTTCTCAAATAATTAATATAATTTTCCTCTAAATAATATAATTTTAACTGTTTCATGTTGAATCCTCCTTGTGTATTAATAATAACAGTTTAAAGAAAATAAGTCAATACATTTGTTCGATATTTTTTTGTTATAAAAATACTAGAGTAATACTCTAGTAACTTTTTTCGTTCCCTACTATGGCAAGGGTATTCCGTCTTTTTTCGTTCCCTACTATGGCAAGGGTATTCCGTCTTTTTTCGTTCCCTACTGTGGCAAGGGTATTCCGTCTTTTTAATATTATATGAATTTCTTCATTTAATATGCACTTATTATATGATAGAAAAGTAAAAATGTCAAATTATTATAATTAAATAATTAAATATTGTATATATAATAGTAATAAGAAAATATCCACAAGACTTGTGGAAAAAACAAAAAATATTTGACAATGAAAGGTAAAATTGTTATAATATGATAACCATTAAAGGGGGAAAAAAGAATGGAAGTAAAAACAAAAGAATGGTTGGATTCACTGGATGAAAGAAAAGATTCTTATATACGTTTGGTTTATAATATTGATAAATGGTTTGATAAATTCTCTGAAGAAGAAAGGGAAGAGATTGCAAGGGGAGTAGAAGATTCGCAAGAGAGATCTATTTATGGTGTGGATGGAGTTACATCAAAAATAATAAGGACTTATGTTTATTCTGACAATCGAAAGAATATGACAAAATTACAACAAGAGATGTATGCTCAATTTCCAATGATGACAAGGAAAGAATTATCACCTTATTTACTTCAAAATAGTCATCCATTTCATTATATGAGTCGTGCATATACGTTATTGATGAATGAAGTATTTGATAGACGAGTTGATGCGATTGAAACTTCTATTGGTGATATTCGTAATGTTAATTATAAGTATTTAAGAGAACTTTCTAATCCTTATATAGCATTAGAACTTCAAAGAAGAGCGCATGATAAAGGGATTTGTTTGGATGGTGAGATTCCAGAGGATTTAATTTTAATTCAAGATTTTATGCCAAAACCATTAAGAAATGTATTTGGTATTATATCGAATGATAGAAAGCCTTTATATTCTTGTTTAAGTGATTTTACAACACAATTTAAATCAAGTGAAGAGTTAGAAAAAGCAATGTTAAAACTAGATGGTGTTGGACCTAAAAAAGCAAAACAAATAGTAAATGCAGTTCTTTGCACATGTAGTCCTTTTGAATCAAGAGAAGAGAAAGTATTAAAGTATAAACTAGAAATGGAAAAAAGGAAATAATATTATTCTTAAAGGAGAAAAGATGTTAATTGATGACTATATTTTAGCAAGTAAAACAATGGAAAATACCAGTGATGGAGGAAGTGTGGCTTATCATTTTGATGATGTTGTATTAGTAAAATATACTTTGCCAAAAGAATATGGACAAGCAAGGGATATGGAAGAGAAAGTAATGATAGCTGCCAATCGAAAAAGAAAAGAAGGAGTAAGAACACCTTATCATATTGCCATAAAAAGAGTAATAGAAGGAAAGAATAATGTTTGTTATAGCTTACAAGAACGCGCTAAGGGAGAAAGCTATCATCATTATAGTTTGGATCAAATTGATATTAAGGAACAACTAGAATTACAACAAAAAATTTTAAATGCACCAGAGAAACACTATGAAAAGTGTATTTCGGATCTTTGTTCTTTGTTTCATATGGGTCTTGAAGTAAAAGCTAAGAATATCTATTATGATGAGGATAAAGAAAATGGTGGTTTTACGTTTATTGATTTATCGAGATATGATGAAACACCTCTTAATCCATTTTCGATTGAAGATGTTATTATGCTTCAAAAATATACAAATATGATTTATAGTGTTCCTAGAATTTTTGATTATAATCGAAGAGCAGTGGAGAATGAGAAAAAAAGATCGAAAAAAATCTATCATAAGACACTAGCGAAAAATTTTTTAGCAATGGAAAAAGTGTTACCTCATTTTGATATGCATAGAAGATTTCTTCTTCGTGAGTATGATGAAGATACATTAATGGGGTTATCTCAAAATGGTATTTTTGTTGGGAATTTAGAGTTAACGGAAGAAGAAGAGAAGATTTTTGATCAAAGGATCCAACAAATTGTTTGTGAATGTTATCAAAAAATAGAAAGTGGTAACTATAAACTATGGCAAATAGAAGCAAATGAAATTCGTCGTATGCTTTGTTTCCGAGGACTTGAAAAATCTTATCTATATCATAGAAAAAACGAAAGAAGAAAAGAGGATTTTGAAAATCTTTATGATTATCAATCTGCTTGTAAAAAAGATTTAGAAGAAATAACACTTGAACGATTTTATCAATACTTTGATTTATATCAAGAAGAAAGTAACAATATCTTTATCAAACAAGCAAACGAAGATAGAAGAAAAAACTTAGAAAAAATGAATCAAAGAAATACAAAGTAAAAAAGTGAGAAAGAAAATCACTTTTTTTTTCGTTTACATATGATATAGCAGGAGGGATATATATTTATGAGTTGTTTGAATGATAAAGATAGTAATATAAATTGTTGTTATCAATCTCCATGCTTTATACTTGGTCCGACAGGTGCGACAGGACCAACGGGACCAGCTGGACCAATTGGTCTTACTCCAACGTTAACGGCTACTACTACGACTCTTGATCCGGGTAAGGAGGCAACGGCTTCTTTTAAAGGAACATCTCCTAATTATACGTTAGAGTTAGGAATTCCAAGAGGAGAAAGTGGACCCATTCCGATGATTACAGCAATGGCTGAGACAGTACCTTCTGAACAGGAAGCGGATGTATCAGTATCACAGATCGACGGTGCTTATCGTTTATCTTTTAAAATTCCAAAGGGAGAAATGGGGAGTGTTCCAACAATAACAGCAACCGCAAAGACTGTGGATTCGGATAAGGAAGCAGATGTAGAGGTGCAAGGTGGTGGAGAAAGTTATCAATTTCAATTTTCCATTCCCAAAGGTCCAACGGGTCCATCTGTTGAAATTCTTGCTTATGGTGGTATTTATAACACAATAGAACAAACAGTAACTATTCAAACTGCTAATACACCCGTTAGTGTTGTATTACCAACGTCTATGCCAACTCGAGGTGTAACAACATCAACTGGAAAAGTTACTTTGGAGGAAGGTGGAGATTATCTTGTTTCGTATTCTATTTCTTTGTATGCTGATACCGCAGGTAAAATAAAATCTTATGTTCGTGACAATGGAAATGATATTACCCAAAGTCAAATTATAAGTGAAGTCAGTCAAAATGAAACCATCCTTTATAGTAATACAGTGATTACTACCTTATTGGCGAATGAAGCACTTGACTTGGTACTAGAATCAAATAATACTGGTTATTTAACAGTTAAGAATGCGACGCTTACTATTATTAAGATCGGTACGTAAAAGATAACAAAATCGTTTTATCCTTTAAGAATCGTTAGGAGAAAATATACTTCTAACTTTTTTTTGAAAAATTTTTTTCACAAATTTTAAAAAAAGGCTTGTCAGAGTTGAAAGACTATGCTAAAATTAAATACGTGTGACTGCTTAGATGTGAGAGGTTGTCGATACGCCAGGTTAAGTTGTTGGATGATATCGGGTTATTCGCACGGAGCAAGTCTATACTAGATATAGGCGAAGGGAGGATGTCAATATGTCAACAGGAAAGGTTCGCATTAAATTAAAGGCATTTGATCACAGAGTCCTTGATAACGCAGTAACGAAAATTGTGGAAACAGTAAAAAGGAGTGGAGGAGATATTGTTGGTCCAGTACCACTTCCAACCGAAATTGAGAAGTTCACAATTTTAAGAGCTGTACATAGATATAAGGATAGTCGTGAGCAATTTGAGATGCGTACACACAAAAGACTAATCGACATTAAAAATCCAAGTAAGGAAACAATCGATGCATTAAAGAGATTGGACTTACCAAGTGGTGTCGATATTCAAATCAAAACAATATAATAGGAGGAAATAAGAATGAAAGGAATCTTAGGGAAAAAAGTTGGAATGACACAAGTCTTCACAAAAGAAGGAAAGTTAATTCCAGTTACTGTCATTTCTGTTACACCCAATGTTGTAACACAAATTAAAACAGTAGAAAAAGAAGGGTATGATGCAATTCAATTAGGGTTTGATACGATACCTGAGAAAAGAAGTACCAAACCAAAGATGGGTCATACGAAAAAAGCAAATACGGAACCTAAGCGCTTCTTAAGAGAGATTAGAGGTGTTGATGTAGCAAATTACACTTTAGGTCAAGTATTGGATGCTTCTGTTTTTGAAGCAGGGGAAATCGTTGATGTTACAGGAACAAGCAAAGGAAAAGGTTTCCAAGGTGTAATTAAACGCCACAATCAAAGCCGTGGTCCGATGGGACATGGTTCACAATATCATAGAGGAGTTGGTTCTCTTGGAACGATGAGACCAATGCACGTATTAAAAGGTAAGAAATTACCTGGTCAAATGGGAAATGTTAAAAGAACAGTTCAAAACTTAGAGGTTGTATCTGTTGATCTTGAAAACAATATTATCTTAATCAAAGGTAATGTACCAGGACCAAAGAAAGGACTTGTATTAATCAAAACAGCTGTTAAAAATCAGGATAAGAAAAACGAAGCAGCTGACTTAATCACTTACCAAAAAGAAGAAGAAAAGGTAGAACCTACCCCTTCTGTAGTAGAGGATACGAAAGAAGAAACAGTATCTGATGAAGCTATCGATGTAAGTGAGCCTACAACAGAAGAAATAGTAGAAGATACAAAAGAAGAAGACAAGTCAGAATAGTCATCACAAAATAAAAAAGTAATGTGTGATGAAAGGAGGAAAAAGTATGAAAAAGGTAAAACTTTTCAATCTAAAAGGTGAAGAGATTAAGGAAGTCAAATTAAACGAAGAAGTATTTGGAATTACTCCAAATGATAAAGTTTTATATGATGCCATCATTTTAGCACAAGCATCATTAAGACAAGGAACACACTCTACCAAAAATCGTTCTGAAGTAAGAGGTGGAGGACGTAAACCTTGGAGACAAAAAGGAACAGGACACGCTCGTCAAGGGTCAATTCGTGCTGTTCAATGGGTAGGTGGTGGACGTTATGGAACACCAGTACCAAGAGATTATAGTAAAAAACAAAATAGAAAAGAACGTCGTCTTGCACTACGTAGTGCTTTAAGTCATAAAGTAGAAGACGGTGAAGTAATGGTTATGGAAGAGTTGGTTTTTGGAACACCAAAAACAAAAGAGATGATATCTTTATTAAAAACTCTTAAAATTGAAGATAAGAAAATATTAATTGTTGTTGATAGCTTTGATGAAAATGTTATTTTATCATCTCGTAATTTACAAAATGTCGCACTTATTTCAAGTGATGAAGTAAATGTACTTGACCTTGTTAATAGTGATATCATGTTAATTACAGAAAAAGCTTTGAAACAAATAGAGGAGGGGCTTAAGTAATGGATACCAAATATTTAGAAATCATTAAGGCTCCAGTGATTACCGAAAAAAGTGGAGTTTTAGGACAAAACGGTAAGTATGTTTTTAAAGTTGATCATAGAGCAAACAAAACAGAGATTAAACTTGCTATTGAAAAGATTTTTAACGTACATGTAAAAGAGGTTAAAACCATGAATATAAAACCTAAGAAAAAAAGAGTTGGTCGCTATAGTGGACTTACGAATAAATATAAGAAAGCAATCGTAGAGTTAGCTGAGGGCGAAGAAATTACTCTTGATTAGAAGGAGGGAAAAGTATGGCAATTAAAGTATATAAACCCACCACACCGGGACAAAGAAAGAAAAGTACTCTTATCTATAAAGATGTGATTACAAAAACAAAGCCAGAAAAAAGTCTAACGGTAACAAGAAAGAAAAATGCAGGACGTAACAATCAAGGAAAAATTACCGTTCGTCATCAAGGTGGAGGAGTAAAAAGAAAATATCGTATTATTGATTTTAAAAGAGATAAGTTTGATATTGAAGGTGTTGTAGCAAGTATTGAATATGATCCAAATAGAACAGCAAATATTGCCCTTATTAACTATTTAGATGGAGAAAAAAGATATATTATTGCTCCAAAAGAGTTAAAAGTAGGAGATCGTATTATAGCAGGAGAAAACGCAGACATTAAAGTAGGAAATGCACTTCCTATTATGAATATTCCAGTTGGTACGGTAATACATAATATTGAACTTCGTCCAGGAAAAGGAGCATCCCTTGCAAGAAGTGCTGGAAGTTCTGCTCAAATATTAGGGCGCGAAGGAAAATATGTAATGATACGTTTAGCAAGTGGAGAACAAAGAAAAATCCTTGGAACTTGTATGGCAACCATTGGTGTTGTTGGAAATGAGGATTCATCTTTAGTAAAACTTGGAAAAGCAGGACGTAAAAGACATATGGGCGTTCGTCCAACTGTTCGTGGTTCTGTTATGAATCCAAACGATCACCCACATGGTGGTGGTGAAGGACGTGCACCAATTGGTCGAAAAGGTCCCGTTACACCTTGGGGTAAACCTGCACTTGGGTATAAAACACGTAATAACAAAAAGACGGATAAATTTATTGTACGTCGTCGTGGAAGTAAATAGGAGGAGAAAATTATGGCAAGAAGTTTAAAGAAAGGACCTTATGTCTTTGATAGACTTTTAAAAAGGGTTCAAGAATTAAATAAAAGTGGTAAAAAAGAAGTTATAAAAACTTGGTCTCGCCGTTCTACTATTTTTCCTGATTTTGTAGGTCATACCTTTGCAGTACATAATGGACGTGAATTTATTCCTGTTTATGTTACTGAGGATATGGTTGGACACAAATTAGGTGAGTTTGCCCTAACTCGTAAATTCGGTGGACACGGAAGCGACAAGAAAAAGTAGAGAGCAAAGGGAGGATAAAAGAAGATGGAAGAAAAACTAGAAGCAAAAGCAATTGCAAAAAGAATGAGGATATCTCCTATCAAAGCCCGTCTTGTAATTGATACAATTCGTGGAAAAGATGTAAAAGATGCCCTTGCTATTTTAAGTAATACAAATAAGAAAGCATCACTTATGATTAAGAAAACATTAGAATCAGCAATTGCCAATGCTGTTAATAATCATCAACTAGAAGAAGCAAAATTATATGTTTGCGAAGCAAGAGTTGATGCAGGTCCAGTTTATAAACGTGTGAAGTTTGATTCCCGTGGTAGAATTGGACACAAAGACAAAAGAACAAGTCACATTGTGATTAAAGTGGCGGAAAGACAATAAGGAGGAAGAAAGATGGGACAAAAAGTTGATCCAATTGGACTTAGACTTGGAATCAATAAAGACTGGGAAGCAAAATGGTATGCTGGTAAAAAAGATTTTTCTAAAGTATTAGCAAACGATCTTAAAATTCGTGAATATCTTAGTAAAAATCTAAAAAATGCTGGTATTGCGAAAGTCGAAATTGAACGTACACAAAAGAAATGTGAAGTTACCATTCATACATCAAAACCAGGTGTTATCATCGGTCGCGGTGGTGAAGAAATTAACAAACTTCGAAAGAAATTAAAAGAAGTAGTAGGAGAAGATATTAACATTTCTATTGTGGATATCAAAAAAGCAGACTTAAATGCTCAGTTAGTAGCAGATTCCATTGCAAACCAAATTACAAACCGTGCATCCTTCAGAATGGCTCAAAAAAGAGCAATCAGAAATGCGATGAAAGCAGGAGCCAAAGGAATTAAGACCAAAGTATCTGGACGTTTAGGTGGTGCAGATATGGCAAGAGATGAAGGATATACGGAAGGAACGATTCCACTACATACGTTAAGAGCTGATGTTGATTATGCAACAAGTGAAGCCGATACAACGTATGGAAAAATCGGAGTAAAGGTTTGGATTTATAAAGGTGAAATCCTAAAAGAGAAAAAGGCTAAAGGAGGTAATTAATATGTTAATACCATCAAGAACAAAATATCGTCGTGTACATAGATTACCTTATGAAGGCAAATCAAAAGGAAATCGTGAATTACACTTCGGTGATTATGGGCTACAAGCAAAAGAAGGAGCTTGGATTACAGCAAATCAAATAGAAGCAGCACGTGTTGCGATGACACGTTATATGAAACGTGGTGGTAAGGTATGGATTAATATATTTCCACATTTACCATTAACGGCAAAAGCAATTGGAACACGTCAAGGAAAAGGAAAAGGAAACGTAGAGAAATGGGTAGCTGTTGTAAAAGAAGGAAAAATCATGTTTGAGGTTTCTGGAGTTAGCGAAGAAGTTGCTCGTGAAGCACTACGCCTTGCAAGTCATAAATTACCAATTGCATGTAAATTCGTAAAAAGAGAAAATGGTGGTGAAAAAGAATGAAGGTTGATGAAATAAGAGAACTATCCAATGAAGAAATTAATACAAAGTTGAAGGAAGCAAAAGAAGAATTATTCAACTTACGTTTTCAACAAGCAACAGGAAACCTTGAGAAGCCTTCACGTATTAGAGATTTAAGACACACCGTTGCAAGACTTAAGACCGTTTTACAAGAACGTAAAATGAAAGAAGAAGAATAGGAGGCATCACATGGAAAAGAAAAATAGTCATGAGTTAGTGGGAAAAGTTGTTAGTGCTAGTAACAACAAAACAATTACTGTGTTAGTTGAAACGCATAAAATGCACCCACTTTATCATAAGAGAGTGAAATCTTCAAAGAAGTATAGTGTACATGATGAGTCAAATAAAGCAAAAGTAGGAGATGTTGTTCGAATTGTTGAAACAAAACCAATTTCAAAAACAAAACATTTCTACTTAAAAGAAATTGTGAAAGAAGCAGTTATTCTGTAAAGGAGGATGTAATCTATGGTACAACAAGAAACAAGATTAAAAGTTGCTGATAACTCTGGAGCACGTGAAGTGCTAGTTATTCGTTGCCTAGGTGGAAGTAAACGTAAGACTGCTAATATTGGAGATGTTGTAGTTGCAACCGTTAAGAATGCAATTCCTAATTCCCCAACCCCAAAAGGTAAAGTCGTAAAAGCAGTTGTTGTTCGTACAAAACAAGGGTTAAGAAGAGAAGATGGAAGCTACATCAAGTTTGATGATAATGCTTGTGTTATCATTCGTGATGATAAGAGTCCAGTCGGAACTCGTATTTTCGGACCAGTCGCACGTGAACTTCGTGAGAAAGATTATATGAAAATAGTATCTCTTGCGAAAGAAGTACTATAAGGAGGATGATAAGTATGAAGTTAAAAGTTGGAGACAAAGTCAAAGTAATATCTGGTTCTGACAAAGGGAAAGAAGGAAAAATTATAAAGACATTAAGAAGCGAAAATAAAGTCATTGTGGAAGGTGTTCATATTGTTAAGAAACATCAAAAACCAAATGGCCAAGATAGTGGTGGTATTTTAGAAATTGAAGCACCAATTGACGCTAGTAATGTTATGATAATTGATCCTAAGAGTAAAAAAGTAACAAGAATCGGACATACTGTTGATAAAAATGGAAAAAAAGTAAGAATCAGTACAAAATCGAAAGAAGTACTTGATTAGTGGAAGGAGGGTATTAAATATGAACCGCCTAAAAGAAAAATACTTAAAGGAAGTTGTTCCAAGTTTAATGGAGAAATATAATTATAAGTCAATAATGGAAGTACCAAAATTAGAGAAAGTTGTTATCAACATGGGTGTAGGAGATGCGACAAACAATGCGAAGTTATTAGATGCTGCAATGTCAGATCTTGCTAAGATATCTGGTCAAATGCCAGTTGTAACAAAAGCAAAGAAATCAATTGCAGGATTTAAAATCCGTGAAGGACAAAAAATTGGTTGCAAAGTAACACTTAGAGCAAATAATATGTATAATTTTGTTGATAAACTAATTTCAATTTCACTTCCACAAGTTCGTGATTTTAGAGGGGTGAATCCAAAATCTTTTGATGGTAGAGGAAACTATACTCTTGGAATCAAAGAACAATTAATTTTCTCAGAAATTGATTATGATGAGATTGTAAAAGTACGTGGTATGGATATTATCTTTGTTACCACTGCAAAAACAGATGAAGAAGCTTATGACTTATTAGCTCTTCTTGGAATTCCTTTTAGAAAGTAATGGAGGAGAAAATATGGCAAAGAAAAGTATGATTGTAAAAAATAAAAGAAAGCCTAAATACAAAGTACGTGAATATTCACGTTGTGCACGTTGCGGTAGACCTCATGCTGTTATGAGTAAATTTGGAATCTGCCGTATCTGCTTTCGTGAACTTGCTTATAAAGGGCAAATACCAGGCGTTAAAAAATCAAGCTGGTAGAAGGAAGGAGGATAATCATGGCTGTCGTTACAGATACGATTGCAGATATGTTAACACGTATCCGCAATGCAAATCAAATGCGTTATGAAACTGTAGTTGTACCTTTATCAAATATGAAAAAGGAAATTGCTCGTATTTTAAAAGAAGAGGGATTTATTAGAGACTACAAAATTGAAAAAGATGAAAAAAATGTACAAGGAAATATTATTCTTACATTAAAATATGGAGAAAAGAAAGAAAGAGTTATCACTGGACTTAAGAGAATTTCAAAACCAGGACTTCGTGTTTATGTTCAAAATGATAAAGTTCCACGTGTTTTAAATGGATTAGGAATTGCTATTTTATCAACATCACAAGGAATTATGACAGATAAACAAGCCCGTAAATTAAACATTGGTGGCGAAGTTTTAGCTTATGTTTGGTAGAAGGAGGAGAAAAAAGTGAGCCGAATTGGATATCGTAGAATTGAAGTTCCCGAAGGAGTAAGCGTAACAGAAGAAAATAATATTGTTACCGTTACTGGCCCAAAGGGAAGCTTATCTCAAGTAATGTTAAAAGGCATTTCTATGAAACAAGAAGAAAATCACATTACGTTAGAACGAGAGAACGAAGCAGCGAAAGCAATGCATGGAACAATGAATGCACTTCTTCAAAATATGATTATTGGTGTTACCAAAGGTTATGAGAAGGCACTTGAAATTGTTGGTGTAGGATACCGTTTCAATGTTTCAGGATCAAAACTAACAATTAATGCTGGATATTCTCATCCTGTTGTAATGGAAGTACCAAAAGGACTTACCGTAGAGTCTCCTAGCAATACTGAGATTGTAATCAAAGGAATTGATAAGGTTTTAGTTGGAGAATTTGCAGCAAATGTTAGAAAGGTAAGAAAACCAGAACCTTATAAAGGAAAAGGAATACGTTATAAAGATGAACATATAAGACGTAAAGAAGGAAAGAAAGCTGCTTAAGGAAGGAGAGATTAAAGATGTTAAAGAAAAAATCAAGAAATAGTATGCGTGAAGTACGTCATAGTCGTATTAGAAAAAATATTTCTGGAACTAGTGATATTCCAAGACTTAATGTATTTCGTTCTAATACAGGAATTTATGCCCAAATCATTGATGATGAAAGTAAAACAACATTAGTTTCTGCTTCTACACTTGATAAAGAATTAGGAATTAAAAATGGTTCTAATTGTGAAGCAGCAGGAAAAGTTGGAGAAAGCATTGCCAAAAAAGCCAATGAAAAAGGCATTAAAAAGGTTGTATTTGATAGAGGAGGATACCTTTATCATGGACGTGTTAAAGCATTAGCAGATGCAGCACGTGAAAACGGATTAGAGTTCTAAGGAGGGTAAATATGCAAAAGCAGATAGATGTCGCTAAGAACAAAGAGTTTGAAGAAGAAGTCGTTGAAATTAAAAGCGTTACCAAAGTTACCAAAGGTGGACGTAATCGTCGTTTCTCAGCTTTAGTTGTTGTTGGTGATCGAAAAGGAAAAGTTGGCATCGGAACTGGAAAAGCAGGAGAAGTACCAGATGCTATTAAAAAGGCGATTCAAGACGCCCAAAAGAATATGATTACTGTTCCTCTTATTGATGGAAGAACGATTCCTCATGAAGCAGTTGGAAGAAGCGGTGCCGCACGTGTTATGTTAAAACCAGCCAAAGAAGGTACTGGAATTATTGCTGGAGGAAGTGTTCGTGCAGTATTAGAATTAGCAGGAGTTCGTGATATTGTTTCTAAGTCCCTTGGAGCAAGAACGAAACTTAACATGGCAGAAGCTGCTATGGAAGGCTTAAGAAGTATGAAAACACCAGAAGAAGTGGCAAAGCTTCGTGGTAAAACAGTAGAGGAGATTTTAGGATAATGAAGTTACATGAATTAGAAAAAAATCTTGGTGCGACACACCGTAAAAAAATTGTTGGACGTGGAAGCGGATCTGGTCTTGGAAAGACAAGTGGCCGTGGACAAAAGGGACAAAAAGCACGTAGTGGAGGAAGCATTAATCCGGTATTTGAAGGTGGACAATTACCACTTTACCGTCGCTTACCAAAACGTGGATTTTCCAATCATAGATTTAAAACAGAATATGCCATTATTAATGTTTCTGATTTAAATGTATTCAAAGATGGTGATGTTGTAACACCAGCCCTATTAAAAGAAAAGGGAATTGTAAAAAAACAAAACGATGGAATCAAAGTTTTAGGAGAAGGAAAACTAGAGCGTAAGCTAACGATACAAGCACACAAATTTTCTAAGAGTGCACTTGATAAAATTAGCGAATCAGGAAGTAAAGCTGAGGTGATTTAAGATGTTTTCTCTATTAAAGCAACTTTTTAAGCCTACCAATAGAGATCTTAGAAAAAGACTTCGTTTTACAATCATTGGTTTAGCAATCTTTATCATCGGAACAACGATACAAGTTCCAGGAACGAATAAATTAACCAATAATTTAGGATTCCTAGAATTAATTAACTCCATGGGTGGAGGAGCATTAGAGCGTTTTTCTATTTTTGCCCTTGGTGTTATGCCTTATATTACAGCTACTATTATTATGCAATTATTAGAAGAGATTGTTCCTTATTTTCAAGATTTAAGTAAAGAAGGTCATGTTGGACGGCAAAAACTAAATCAAATTTCAAGATATGTTGGTATTTTGTTTGCCTTCATTCAAGGTTATGCTTTTTCCTTTATGTTTTTAGGAAAAACAGGAGATGCCAGTGAATATTTGTATGTTGCGACTGTCCTAACAGCAGGTACTGCTTTTCTTCTTTGGTTAGGAGATCAAATAACACAAAAAGGTCTTGGTAATGGTCTTAGTCTTATCATTATGGCTGGTATTATTGCTACCTTACCACAAATGTTTATTGATGCTTTTAACGGTCTTGTTGTATTTAATGGAACAACACAACAAATTGCGTTTGGTATTGTTAAGTTCTTACTATTTGTTCTTGTTTATTTTGCTATTGTAATCGGTGTTGTCTTTGTACAAGAAGCAGAGAGAAAAATACCAATTCAATATGCGAATAAATCAGGAAGTTTTGGAAACAATGCTTCAAGTTTTGTTCCTATTAAAGTAAATAGTGCGAATGTAGTACCTGTTATTTTTGCATCTAGCTTACTTGCAATACCGGGTGTTTTAGCAGCTGTTATTAAGAAAGATGGATTTACCTTATTTGTTCAAAAGTATTTAACTTATACAACTCCTGTTGGTTTTATCATATATGTAATCTTTATCTTCTTATTTGGATATGTTTATACTTATATGATTTTCAAACCAGAAGAGTTTTCGAAAAACTTGAACAATAATGGTGGATATATTCCGGGAATAAGACCAGGGGAAGAGACCAAAAAATATTTTGGTAAAGTTCTTGCTAGAGTTACTTTCATTGGTTCTATTTTCTTAAGTATCATTGTAGCATTACCAATTATTTTCTCTAATATCACAAGCTTACCAAGTAGTGTAAGTATTGGTGGTACGGGACTTTTAATTGTTGTAGGTGTTGCACTTGAGACATACAAACAAATGGAAGGTAGTCTTATTTCTAGAAATTATAAGAAGGGATATCGTCGTCGATGAAAAATATTATTTTTATCGCACCTCCTGCTGCTGGAAAAGGTACGCAGAGTGCGAAAATAGAGAAAGAATTTAAAATACCGCATATTTCAACTGGAGACATCTTAAGAGAAAAAGCCCATGAAGATAGTGAGGTTGGAAGATATGTATTAGAAGTTACTACAACGGGTGGTCTTGTAAAAGATGATATTATGTATCAAATGTTAGAAGAACGTCTTTCTAAGAAAGATTGTAAGAATGGTTATATCTTAGATGGTTTTCCAAGAAATGTAAACCAAGCAGAAAAATATGATGAGATCTTAAAAAGATTAAATCAAGAATTAGGATATGTCATTGTATTAGAGCTTAGTGAAAAAACACTAGAGATGCGAATTACTGGTAGAAGAGTTTGTGAAAACTGTGGTTTGGTTTATAATATCAATACTGATAATATGCAACCAAAAGTAGAATCTACTTGTGATAAGTGTGGTGGAAGATTAAAACAAAGAAATGATGATAATATTTCATCTTTTAAAACAAGATATCAAGTTTATTTAGAGAAAACACAACCTTTACTTGACTATTATAAGCAAAAAGGTGTATTATATGTAGTTAATGGAGAGGGAAGTGTCGATGAAATAAACCAAGCAATCAGAAGTATTTTGATGGAAGGAAAGAATAAATGATAACGTTAAAGAGTGAAAGAGAAATAGATCTCTTGAAACAAGCAGGACATATTGTCTATCTTACGCATCAGTATTTAAAACCTTTTATCAAAGAAGGAGTTACAACAAAGCGTCTTGATGCTTTAGCAGAAGACTTTATAAGAAGTCAAGATGCAACTCCATCCTTTAAAGGTTATGAAGGATTTCCTTATGCTTTATGTATTAGTATCAATGATGAAGTTGTCCATGGTTTTCCAAGCAATCGGAAATTAGTGGATGGTGATATTATTTCGATTGATATTGGTGCTTGTTATAAAGGATATCATGGAGATTCTGCATGGACTTATGCGGTTGGAAATATAAGTGATCAAGATCAATACTTATTAGAACATACAGAAAAAGCCTTATGGGAAGGGATCAGGCAAGTAAAACCAGGAAACCGAATTGGTGATATTTCAAATGCGATTGAGAATTATGCCAAAAGTCATCATTTGGGAGTTGTTCGAGAACTTTGTGGACATGGAGTTGGTACAATGGTTCATGAAGATCCAATGGTTCCAAATTATGGTGAGAAAGGGCATGGTCCCAAACTAAAAGTTGGTATGGTACTTGCAATTGAGCCCATGTTAACCATAGGAAGAGAAGACATCTATATGGATGAGAATAACTGGACGATAAAAACAGATGATTCTAGTAACTCCGCTCACTATGAACATACGGTAGTAGTGACAAAAGATGGAGTAGAAATTCTAACAGGAGAGTGAAAAGATGGCAAAAGATGATGTGATAGAAGTTGAAGGTAAAGTAATAGAGATTATACCAGGTGGTAAATTCAAAGTCCAACTTGAAAATGGACACATTGTGGAAGCCCACGTTTCTGGTAAAATACGAATGAATTATATTCGCATCTTACCGGGAGATACCGTAATGATTGAATTATCGCCTTATGATTTAACACGTGGGCGTATAACCTATCGAAAGTAAATGGAGGGATAAAAATGAAAGTACAAGCATCCGTTAAAAAAATCTGCCCAAAATGCAAGATTGTAAAACGAAAAGGAAAAATTATGGTTATTTGTGAAAACCCAAAACACAAACAAAGACAGGGTTAAGAAGGAGGATAAAAGATGGCACGTATTAAAGGTGTAGATATTCCAAATGATAAACATATAGTAATATCACTTACTTATATTTATGGAATTGGAAGAAGTTTAGCAAAAACAATTTGTCGCGATGCAGGAGTAGAAGCTACCAAAAAAGCTGGTGACTTAACACAAGAAGAATTAATTAAATTACGTGATGAGATTAATAAGTATTTAACAGAAGGTGATTTACGCCGTGAAGTTAGTATGAATATTAAGACCAAAATGGAAATTAATTCTTATGAAGGAACTCGTCATAAAAGAGGACTTCCAGTAAGAGGACAAAGAACAAGTCGTAATGCCAGAACCCGTAAAGGAAAAGGTAAGATTGTTGCTAATAAGAAGAAAGTATAGTAAGGAGGGTATAAGAAATGGCTTATAAAACGAGAAAGAAAAAAGTAAAAAAGAATATTCCTGAAGGACAAGCTCATATTCATGCAACCTTCAACAATACAATTATTACAATAACAGATAAAGATGGAAATGCAGTTAGTTGGGCATCAAGTGGAGCCTTAGGTTTCAAAGGAAGTAAAAAATCAACTCCCTTTGCTGCAGGAATGGCTTCTGAACAAGCAGGAAAAGCAGCTTATGATTATGGTATGAGAAAAGTATCTGTATTTGTAAAGGGATTAGGACCAGGAAGAGAAACAGCAATTCGTTCTTTACAAACTGCAGGATTAGAAGTTACATCCATTAATGATGTGACACCAATACCACATAATGGTTGCCGTCCACCAAAACGGCCACGTGGATAAAAAAAAGGGAGGTTATTATGATAGAATTTGAAAAACCAGTCTATAAAATTACAGATTATGTTGAAAATAATTTTTATGGAAAGTTTGAACTTGAACCACTAGAAAGAGGATTCGGAAGAACAATTGGTCATGCTTTAAGACGTGTTATGTTATCGTCTCTTCCAGGAAGTGCCATTAGTGCAGTTAAGATTGATGGTGCTCTTCATGAATTTCAAACCCTTAATGGGGTAATTGAAGATGTTACAACAATTATCTTAAACTTAAAGGGTGTTGTTGTAAAAAATCATAGTGATGAAGATAAAATTGTAACCCTTAGTGTGAACAAAGAAGGACCTGTAACAGCTGGTGATATTGAGTGTGATGCAGATGTTGAAATTATCAACAAAGACTTTGTTATTGCAAATATTGCAGAAGGTGGAAGTCTTAATATGGAACTTGTTATTACCAATGGTCGTGGATATGTTAAAAGTGAAGATTCTAGATTAAAACATGATAATAAGAAGAAAGGTTATATCATTATCGATTCTATTTATTCACCAATTGAACGTATTTCTTATGATGTAGAAAATGCACGTGTTGGTCAAGATGAAAGTTATGATAAACTTGTCTTCGAAGTGTGGACAAATGGTTCCATCAAACCAGAAGAGTCTATCGCTCTTGCAGCTCGTATTTTAATTGAACACTTTAATTTAGTAACCAATTTATCCGAGATTGCTGATATGACTGGTATGATGATTGAAAAAACAGAAGATCCAAAAGTAAAAGCACTAGAAACATCCATTGAAGACTTGGATTTCTCTGTACGTGCTTACAACTGTTTAAAACGTGCAGGTATTCATACGCTTCAAGATTTGGTAAGTAAGAGTGAAAACGATATGATGAAAATCCGTAATTTAGGAAAGAAATCATTAAAAGAAGTACTTGATAAGATCAAAGAATTAGGTCTTGATCTTAGATGCGATGATTAAAGGAGGTTAAAGTATGGCATATAGAAAATTAGGTGTTGATAATAAACATAGACGTAGTATGTTAGCAACCCTTACAAAACAAGTAATTATGAATGGTAAAATTACAACAACAGAAACAAGAGCGAAAGAAGTTCGTAAAATGGTTGATAAGATGATTACTTATGGTAAAAAAGGAAGCCTTGGAGATCGTCGTCGTGCCCTTGCTTTTGTTCACAATGATAAAGAAGTTGTAAATAAAGTATTCAATGAATTAGTACCACGTTATCAAAATAGAAATGGTGGTTATACACAAATATTAAAATTACAAGAACGTCGTGGAGATGGTGCTTTAATGGTAATTTTAAAATTAATGGATGAGGAAGCTTAAGGCTTCTTTTTTGTTGCACTTTTACTTAAAATGTAAGATAATAAAGAAAAGGTGATAATATGAAATGTCCAAATTGTGGGAAAGAAATGAAGTATGATTTTTGTATCTTTTGTGGTTATATGACAAATGGTAATTTTATTGAAAAAGAAAAGAAGGAAGAAAAGGTAAGTGATTTAGAACTTGCTTTAAAAGAGGAATATCATAAAATTATGAGAAATGATACCCATATTCTTACCTTTTTACTAGGACCTCTTTACTTATGTTATCGTAATTACTATTTTATAGGCCTTATCTTAGAAATTTTTAATTTACTTTTGTTTTTTCTTTTTGCTTATCTTGAACCAATAATAGAAGTCATTCTTTTTCCCTTCTTTCGTTTACCATGGATCATATCCTTCTTGATTTTAATACTTTATATTTTAATAGAAAGACTATTATGGATGAATTTTGATAATTCTATTTATCTTTCTTTGTTAAAAAAGAAAATAAAAAGAATAGAAATCGAAAA
>CANQYK010000024.1 GCA_947628065.1 uncultured Bacilli bacterium
GATTTTTGGACGTACTTTTTCACCTGTTTTTACCTTATTTTTCAACGGTTTAAGAAAAACTGTCCGTAGCTAAGCTTAAATTTGAAAATAATTGCGGGGTGCCCGGAAGACGTTGCCTTCCGGGGGCACCTTTTACGTTAACGACTTAAAACCCAAACACAAATGGGTCAGTTTCCGCTCCTGTACCTTTTAGCAATTGGATATTAGATACTAGATATACGACTGGCCGCACACCGAGCGCAAAGCTCACGCGGTTGCCGTAGTCGACATACCCCGTGCTGCTCACACTGAACGCAATGTTCGAAATGCCGGAGCGAGGGGCGATTGTCCATTGTGTTTTACTGCTATTATAAAGCCAGTCATTATTCTTACAATCTGGTATTCCTCCACTACTACTATCCCAGTTATACAAATCTTTTGCTAAACAGGTATCCCTATTCGCACTACTTCCTCCACTTGTTGCATATCCATAGTCAGAAGGGTACATCAATCCTACTTTCCCTGTCCAGTTCGTTTTTCTTGGATGACTACTACTTTGGTATACTGTTTCTCCTCTTTCAAATTTATAATATGCTTCTGTTAATACTCCATTTCCTGTACTATTTCCACCCAAATACCATTTCGCATCTCCTATCATTGCTTGGGCCTCTGGCAACAGTCCTACTTCACTAAAATCACAAGTCGTTGTTGCATTGTTTCGTCCCGTTGGACAATTTCCGCTTTGCCTGTTCCAGTAGATACTTCCACTTACTCCTGTTGTCTCACTCTCATGATTTGGATTTAATAAATACATTAATCTTGAATCGGTCCAATCATTACTTCCAGCATCATCCTCTGATGATCCTGTTCCACTTGGTTTATTATCCCATGATAAGTAATTATCTGTTCCTACTGGTAATAGGTCTTTTCTTATTATTTTAATTCTTTTTTCCCTCTTTCCTGTTCCATCATCTACTGTCTCAATTCCAATAATCCTCCATCCTGCTTCTTCATTATTGAAGGTTACATAATTATTTGGATTCGCTCCTATATATCTATAATCCTTTAATTCATCATTACTCCATCCACTTTGTTGGGTTCCTGCTTCATGATTAAATACATACATCTTATTCTCTTTGGCCGTAGGATCTTCCTTTGTATAATTGATATCATAATCTTGTATGCTCTCATCATTCGTAAATTCTGCAAGTAATGTTTCTACTCCTGATTTTGCTTCTATTCCATCTTCTTTGGCATATACATTCACTCTTAACTTATAAGTTTGATCTTCTTTTTCTCTTACAATCTCTTCTTCGGAACTAATCCACATTCTAAGACGATAATTCGTTACTTCTGATTTTGTTATGGTTCCTTGTTTTAATACTCTTTGTCCTTTTGGCGCTCCTGTTTGTTTTACTGTATCTGAAAGTGGTAAATCACTTATTTTGGTAGGTGCTAATTCTTCTATTTCATCGTTTACTGAGGTTAGATAGACTTTTACATATTCATCTTTCAAATTGGTTCCTTCTTCTTTGCTTGCTGTTATTGCATAATTGATTATTGTATCTGGTCCAATTGATGCTGTTATGGTAAAATCAAACATAGCATCTTCGCTATTTAATATTTTTCCATCACTATCATCCATTGGTTCTGCTTCTACAATATTTATTCCATTGTTTTTTTCCTTATAACTCATTATAATATTTCCTGTTGTGATAGTATTTATTTTTTCTCCTTCTTTACTATAGTTAAACGCTGCATAACTGATTCCTACTACTGCGATTACTAATAGGATGATTCCAAGGATTGATATTAATAATTTCTTTTTATCACGCATAGATCCACCTTCTCATTATATCTTTCTTACTTTCATTTTAGTGAAATATAGCTCATCTGTCAAGATTATGGATAAAAGAAAAAAATAGAATTTTTCACTTGTTCTATTCTCTCTAACACAAGAAAAAGGTATTTGCTTCTTAATGTTTTTACCTTTTCCTATGCTTGTTCCCCTTCTATTCTAATTTTTCCTTTCCATACTGGATTTCTATTGTTCAAATCATTTAAAATAATATCTTTTTCTGTTGTTACCCATACTCTTAACGTATAGTTATAGGTATCTCCACTATTAATAACATTCTCATCAATGATTCGATTTCCATCTTCCCCTAAACTCGTCAAAAATTTCGCATCCCCCTTAACACCATCTTTTTCCAAACTAAATTTAATATAGTCATCAACTAATTTTTCATCGGGTTCTTCAATTTCTACATTATCCAAATAAATTCGATAATTCGCATTAACCCCTTCACCATTTATCAAACGAAAACTATACCCTTCGCTTTCTAAAGCTTTCGCATCTTCTTGAGGATAAGCATCCTGTATATTAATCTCATTATCCTCTTCTAAAACAATTTTTAATTTTTTTAAGGTTACACTATTGATTACTTTACCTTCTCCTACAAAGGTAAACAAAGCATAAGCAATACCAAGTAATATTACAATTAATACTAACATCGTTAAAATAGGAATTAACGCTTTTTTTTTCTCTTTCATATCAATCACCCTACTCTAATATTAGTATAACACTAATTTTTATCCCTTGACAAGATAAGTTTGTTATTTGACATTATTTTTTTTCATACTATTTAAGCTTTCCTTAATTTTACTAAGTGGATTAAAGTCCTTATTGCGATCAAAATTTGGGAATGCATTTAACATTCTTCGTACCAAAAGTCGATTTCTTATCAAATGTTCTCTTACTAATTTACTAATCTCTTCTGTCGCATCTAGTTTTGTAAATTTACGTTCTGCAATCTTAAGTTCTGATAACGTAACAAGTGTAATAATAACATCAAGTAAAAAACAAAGAAACAAAAAGAATGTTATTATTTTATAAGGAAGTAAAAACATTACTATTTTATCAACAATGGGTGATAATACTTTTATAATAAAAACACCACCCAAACCAAACAAAATAGAATTAGAAAGACAAACCCTACCATCAATATTAAACTTTTTATTATGATAGTCCCACCATCTTGTATGGAATATAGCCTCTAAAATATAACTTGTAATAAACTCCATAATGGTACAAATAAAAGCAGCCATGACAAATAATACAAAAAGGTCATCTTGATAACGATCCAAAAAGATGCGCATAATAACCGATGAAATACCATAAATCGGAAGATAAGGGCCCAAACAAAAACCACGGTTTAACACTACCTTTTTCTCAATGATACTACAATTGATAATTTCAACCAAATAACCTAAAACAGAATAAATAAAGAAAACTAAAAACAAATACTCTAACATAATCTACTCCTTAAAAGAACATGGTACAAAGAAGAAGAAGAATTCCCATTACAATACCATAAATACTAAGCCTCTTCTCTTTCGCCTTTAAAACCTTTGGTAACAATTCACAAAAACTAATATAACAAAGCATACCAAGGGTTAAAGATAAAAGGACTCCCATAAGAGTGGAATTTACTGCTTGGAACTGAAAAAGGAATGGAATAAGACCTCCTATAAAAGGAGATAAAATCAACAAGAAAAGATAAAACGAAGAATCTTTTTCTTTTGTTTTCTCTTGGTATAGTGTACTACTAATCATAATACCAAGAGGAATATTATGAAGACCAACACCAAGCCCCATCATAACACCAGAAAAAGCATTTTCCATCACGATAAAATAAAGTGCCATTCCTTCAATCACATTATGAAGGGTAAGTGCGAATGTGGTAATTCGTCCAATGTGAAGGTTGTTTTCTTCCTCTTCTTTTTTGCTTTTTCCCTCTTCTTCATGATCGGGTAAAAAAGAATCCAACATCTTAAAGAAGAAAAAGCCTAAAATACTAAAAATTAAAAATAACCATATTTGTTTCAAACCAAAACAAGAAATAATCTCAGGTAATAAATCAAGGGCAATCAACATGATAATAATGGAAAAAGCCAAAGAGAAAATAAAGTCAAAAAGACGCCTATTCTTTTTAAAAAAGAAAGACAAAACAACTCCAATAACAATAAAAACGCCAAGCAATAAAGTAAAAAATAATGAAAGTGTTCTATTTCCCATAAACTCCTCCTAAAACATTGTTACAAAAAGAACAATAAGAGCTAGTAAAATACGATAGATCATAAAGAATTTAAAGTCATGCTTCTTTAAGTATTGTAGTAAAAAACGAATACATAAAATACCAGTTAGAAAAGAGACAAAAATTCCTACGATAAACATCATCATATGTTCCATAATTAACGAAACAACAGTTTGATCCATTAATTTTAAAAGACAAGCACCAAAGACAACAGGAGCCGATAAGTAAAAGGAAAACTTAGCAGCATCTTCTCTTTTTACTTGTAAACATCTTGCTGCTGCAATGGTTGTACCACTTCTACTAAATCCTGGAATCAGTGCGAAAACTTGACTACAACCAATAATCAAAGCATCTTTAAAACTTAACTCATCAACTTCCTTCTTTTGTTTCATAGACTTATCCAAAAGATAGATTAAAATACCCATACCAATCAAGGCCAAACTAATTAAAACATAATTTTGTCTTAAGGCATCTTCTATTACATCTTCAAACAAAACACCAACAATTGCGGCAGGAATGGTCGCTACTACAATCTGCCAAAATAGTTTTCCTTCTTTCTTCTTGCATCCTTTGCTAAGACCAGAAATTACCATATTCCAAAAGTCTTTAAAAAAGAAAACAGCAATGGCAAGAAGCGTTCCAAGATGAAGCGCTAAGTCAAACGATAAAGAAAGACTACTACTCATTCCTTTTCCAATCCCAAAAACATCCCGAAAGATGATTAAATGGGCACTGGATGATATTGGTAAAAATTCTGCAATTCCCTGTATGATTCCTAAAATAATGGAAGAAATAATTTCTTGCATGATCACTCACCCTTTCTACTCTAAATTATTATTATTTTTCAAAAATATCCATTAAGACTGGTACAACATGTTTCTTTCTTGAAACACATTTTTTTAAATACGTTCCTTCTTCTATATCTTCACCATAAGCAAGTTCCATTACATCTTTCGCTTTTCTATTATATAAAACATAAGAACCATTTTTAATAATATCCGTAACATAAAGAGCGACAAGCGAATAGTTGTTTCCTTCTGCAATATGGTCAAGGGCATCCAAATAAGACTCTAGTTGTTCTTTGATTTCACTAAAATTCATCGTAAAGAACTGTCCTACTCCAAATGTTTTCTCATCTACAGTATAAAGTTTAAAATCATTATAAATAACATCTTCTGTACTCATACCAACAAGTGAGGTTCCTGCTTTTAATAGAGAAAGACCATAATCTTCATAATCGACTTTGGCAATTTTTGAAAGATTATGAACAGCCTCTACATCAAGTTTGGTTGCCGTTGGGCTTTTTAAAATAAGGGTATCGGATAAAATTCCAGATAACAAAAGTCCAGCAATTTCTCTTGGTATTTTAACCTTTTGTTCTTGGTATAAAGTATAGACAATCGTAGAAGTAGATCCCACTGCCATATTTCGAAAATTAATAGGAAGTGATGTTGTCATATTACCAAGATTATGATGATCAATAATTTCTTTGATTTCTGCTTCTTCGATTCCTTCTGCACTTTGGGCTTTTTCATTATGATCTACTAAAATTACTTTCTTTGGATTTTTCTCCTCTAAATCTGTAATTCGAAGAAGTCCCAAACATTTTCCTGTTTTTTGACTAACAACTGGATAATTGGTATGTCTTAATTTTTTATTAATTTCTAAAATATCATCAACATAACTTGTATCATCAAAACAAACAGCATCCTCTGTTGTCTTTGTCATATCTTCAATATAATTGGCAAGACTAACCAAACGAGATACATGATAGGTATCATAAAAAGTACGAATGATATTAACTTTATTTTTTCGAGCAATTTCCAAATGTTCCTCTTTTATTTTTCCATTTCCTGTTACAATCAACATTTTAACACCAGCACTTACAGCATACTCAATTACACTGTGACGATCACCCACAATTAAGATATCATCTTCTCTTAAAGCAACACTATTCATAAATGTCGTAGAGCGATATGCAGCAGCAAGTAAATTACCACAAATCTCATCATCAAATCGTAAAATTTCCTCCCCTTTTAAAACTTTTAATACATTATTATAAGAGGTTTTTAATACATCAATTTCATCGTTAATAAAGTGATGAGCCAAATCTTTAATGGTTACAATGCCTTGAAAGATCTCTTTCTCATCAACAATAGGAACACCCGTTAATCCTTGATGTAACATGGATAGATAACTATCATAAATCGAACTTTTCCCACTTAAAAAATAATGACGATGATAAGCTGTATCTTTTAATTGTAATTTTACATCGTTTAAATATTTTGGTTCCCGTACATCAAAATATTGAAGTGCATACTTTGTTTCTTTGTTAATCGAACCAAGCACTCTTGCTTCCGCATTCATTCCTAATTCTTTTTTTAAATACGCAAGACTAATCGCACTACAAACGGAATCTGTATCGGGTTTGCGATGTCCAAAAACATATACTTTCTCCATTTTCTTTCCTCATTTCTTTCTAAATTATATAGTATTCTTCCTCTTTTGTCAAAAATGAGAAGCCTTATTTTACACTTTTCAACAAAAAAAGAAAAATAACCCTTCCGAGTTACTTTTCTTGCCTGAGGGATCCCGTACTTAACATACGATTAGAACATTCGCACATAAAATGCTTGGTTCGATACACCTCAAAGGTCTTCTAACAATATTATACTACTTTTTTATAGTATTACTACATCTTATATCTAGTAGGGCGTAAAAAATTTTTCGGGGTAAAATTATAAAATTTGTGTTAAAATTGTATTTAAGATAGGATGAAGTTAAGATGGAAAAAAATAATGTAGAAAATAAATTTACAACATATGTTAATGAAGGAAAATTAAATATAAATACAATTGAAGATATAATGTTAGAAGACTTGGAAGAATATAAGGAAAACTTAATTAACCATATAGAAGAATTATTATTAAAAAAAATAGATGAAAAAGATTTGATCAGTAAAAAAAAGATTACTGGAATGATAGAGGAATTAAGATTAAAAATAAAGGCACCGAAACATTAACTTTTATTTTAATAACAGGAAAAATAAAAATAAGAAGAACAGTATTACAAATAATTGATGATATAAATTTAGAAGATTATAACTTAAAAAGTAAGTTGATAGTACCTTTAGATGAATATCTTGGAATAGACAAATTACCATTTAAAGTCTCAATAAGAGCAATGATAGAAATAGCGTTTTGGGGACAAAATCAGCCATCATTTAAAAGAGCAAAAGAAATAATTAAAAGAGTTCATAATATAGATATTTCTTATGTTACAGTAATGAATATTACTAAATTTATAGGAAAAGTAGTTTATGATTATAATTATGATAAAGCCTTAAATATATGGAATAACAGAGCAAATATTGATATTAATTGTACTAATAAGAAAGGCACATTATACATACAAGCAGATGGTGCAGCTGTAAATACAAGAATAGAAGATGAGAATGGATCAACATGGAGGGAAAATAAATTAGGAATATTATTTTCAGAAAAAGATTTATATAAAAGGAAAAATAAGGCAAATCAAATAATACATAAGGAATATGTAGCTTTTGTAGGAAATGTTGAAACCTTTAGAATATTAATATTTGCAAAAGCAGTAGAACTTGAATACTGGAAATATGAAAATATTGTGTTCATATCAGATGGAGCAACATGGCTTAGAAATATGATAAGTGAATTATTTCCTGAAGCAATACAAATATTAGATAAGTTTCATTTAATTGAAAACATATATGATTATGGTAAATTTATCTTTCAAAATGATATGAAAAAAGTTGAAAGATTTAAAGATAAAATCATAGGATATTGTTATTCTAGAGAATACAAATTAATTGAAAAAGAATTAAAAAAATACAAAGATATAGAAATCCCACCAACAGTATGTAATCTACCAGTATATTTAAGAAATAATAAAGATAAAATAGATTATTCTACTTATGAACGTAATGGATGGCCTTTAGGTAGTGGAGCAATAGAAAGTTCTAATAAAACTGTTGTACAACAAAGATTAAAACAAGCTGGAATAAGATGGAGTGTTGATGGAGCTAATTATTTAATAACTTTAAGGTGTTATCAAGAAAGTGGACATTGGGATGAAATAGAAAAAATAGTAGTTGACCATTTAGGTCAATAACTACTATTTTACCCCGGAAAATTTTTTACACCCTATCTAGTATTAAATCAAACCTTATTATCTTTTAAAACCTTTTCTACTTCATTAATTAATTGTTCTTTATTTGGAATATAATAAGTATAAGTCGAAGAAAAAACATTGTTTGACAATCCACCTAAAGCATAATCGATTGCAATATCTTTTTTGCTTTTACAAAGAATAATCCCAATAGGTTTATTATCTCCTTCATCATTTATTTCTTTATTATAGTAATTTAAATACATATTCATTTGTCCAGCATACTCAGCCTTCATTTGTCCAAGTTTTAAATCAATTAAGACATAACATTTAAGTATTTTATTATAAAAAACCATATCAACATAATAATGAGTATTTCCTAAAGTGATTCGCTGTTGTGTACCAACAAACATAAAACCTTTCCCTAACTCTAATAAAAATTCTTCAATATGCTTAACTAATTTTTGCTCTAAATCCTTTTCTAAAACTGGCTTATTCTCTTTGACACCTAAAAATTCAAAAACATATGGTTCTTTTAAAATATCCTCAGCTGTATTTAAAGTTTGACCTTTCTTAGATAATTTATAAACTGTTTCTTTATTCTTTTTCCCTTTCGAAAGAAGTAATCTTTCAAATAAAGAAGTTTCTAATTGTCTTTTCAACTCTCTTACACTCCAGTTAGAATTAATACATTCTTTTTCGTAAAAATCTCTTTCTTCTTTATTTTTAATACTCAATAATTCACAGTAATGCGACCAACTTAATTTAACAGACAGTGTCTGTTGTTTTGGATATTCTAAATAAAATCTTCGCATATACTGTAAATTACTAACAGAAAAACCTGTTCCTAAAACTTTTCTTAATTCTTTAGAAAGCTCTTTCATAATTTGTTTACCATATTCTGCTTTAATATTCCCATTTTGCTCATTCTCAACTATAATTCTTCCAACATTCCAATAAGCTTGTAACATAGTATTATTTACTTCATAAGCAACTTTTTGTCTACTATTTAAAATCACTTCTTTAATTTCTTGAATCATTGCATCATTCTTTTTTTCTAGCATATTCTCCTCCCTATCATTTTAATTGATTAGACCATTTCACAATAATATTTTTCTTAATTTTTTCCATTTATTTTTTCTACTTTCATTCGAATAATATATTTCTTCCAATTCTTTTAATCGTTCTAATGTTTCTTTCGTTTCTTCTGATGTTAAAGAGTCATTATTATTAATATTATTTTCTAGTTTTCGAAATCTACTTCAATTATATTTACGCTGTGTACTAGATTGTAGGGGTTGAATAGTTATCATCCTTATAAATCAACGAAAAATCAATATCAAAAGAATTTTTATAAACATTATAGGAATTAACATTACAAGGATTCCCCATTGACTTTTTCATCATAATTAATGGGTGTTTTAATACTTGAGTAATGTAATTGATAATTTTGAAATCCCTTTATCCCTCATAATCTAGTACACAGCGTATATTTATATTTTCATTATTATTATTAACGTTAACATTTACCGAACCAGAAGGAATAATATGATCTAATCCAAAAGTCTGTAAATAACCTTCTAATTTATTTTCCATACATAATAAATTATGTTTTAATTCATCTATTCCAATATAGCTGTAATCAAATCCATATTTATCATTCCAACTATAGCAACTTTTTCCCAAGTTACGAATTTCGGATTGATATTTATTATCAATTTTTATATGCAATCGTGTTAATTCTTCTTTTGTGACATTATCTTTTTCAATCAATGACTTTATTTCATCGATATCTTTTTGAATATTTCTTTTAATTTTATTTATACTCATTTTTAATCTCCATCCCAGTAACTATTATTTTTTTATTCACTCAAATCAATTTACAAATTCATAAATATAAACTAAAATTTACAATTTAATCGCACATTTTACATAATTATCTTCTCTTAAACAAGTTAATAAATTTTGGTATATAATTTAAAAAATAAAAACAATCAATTTTATATTGATAGCTTTATTTTTTTAATCCATTTTTGAAGTGATATATATAAACTATTCAAATTAAGATTTGTTTTTGGCAACAAAATATAAGTTTCAAATTTAATTATATGTAAACATCGAAAAAATTTCGACTAGATTTCTAAACTGGTGCCGATTGCGAGAATTGAACTTGCCTCTGATCCTTACCAAGGATCTGTTTTACCACTAAACTAAATCGGCATATAAACATTAATTTTATTTATTATATTATACCAAGGACTAAAATAAAAATTTCAGTCCTTGTATTATTTTTAATTATATTATATGAATTTAGTGCAATTCATTATACATTTATTGTTACAATTTCCTCACTTTCACTTTTAATTTTACTATTATCATCACCATAATTCTTTATGATATTAAATAATCGATCATTTTTATAAATTCTTTCACGGCCTATTTTTTCGGATGATAAAAACCCTTCTTTCACTAAGACATCCAAATAACGTAAAGCTGTTCTTTCAGAAATATTCAACTTCTCTTTTATATAAGAAGCTTTAGTAACAAATTCAAAAAAAAGTGCTTCTAACAATTCTTTTGAATATATTTTTGTTTTTTGTCTTAATTCATTCTTCATAGTTTTCATTTCATGATTAATTTTATTAATTATATTAATTGTTTCTTGAGAAGTTTGTTCAATTCCTTTTAACATATATATAATCCATTTTTCATAATTTTGAGTTTCTCTAGTCTCTTGAAATAAACTATAATATTGTTGTTTCGTATTTATTATATATTTACTTAAATACAAAATCGGAGTATCTAACAATTCCATATATACTAAATATAATATATTTAAAATCCTTCCTGTTCTTCCATTACCGTCATAAAATGGATGAATAGATTCAAACTGATAATGTATAATAGCTAACTTTATCAAAGGATCTATATCATATAATTTATTATTTATATATTCTTCCAAATTTCTTAACCAAAATATAATCTCATCATAAGTTTGAGGAGGAGTATAAATTATTTTCCCTGTTCTCTGATTTTTAATTACCGTACCAGCTTCTTTCCTAATTCCTGCCTTATTATGTTCTATTTTTTCTTGTATTTCTATAATTATGTTTTCAGAAATCATATCTTTTTCTTTTACAAGTTCATATCCTCTCCAAAGTGCACTTCTATAATCTACAACTTCTTTAGCATTTGGAGTTGTGTTTTTTGAATTAACCATAGCTTTATAAATCTCATCGTGAGTTGTAACTATATTTTCTATCCCAGAACTAGTTTTTGCTTCATTAATCATAATTGCATTAATCAAAATATTTTGATTGGGCATAGTTCTAGCAACACCTTTTAATTCAGCTAAACATCTACTGGTTTTTGCTAACTGTTTAAGTACAGCTGTTGTTTCTAAATCATCTTTTAACGGAAGTTTTTTTAAATTTTGATTCATAAAGCAACTCCTTTCTAGACAAAAAACTCTTTTTTTGTCTAAGATTTTAGTTTACATGACAAAATGTCATGTTTTTTTATTTTCTAGACAAAAATAACTAAAAATGACCAAATCTATTTTTTATTTAAACATAACAAGAAATTTAACACATATTTTCCATAACGCATTCCTTACCAAGGATCTGTTTTACCACTAAACTAAATCGGCGTACAAGTAGATTTTACCATATCTTTACTCATCTAGCAAGTCCTTTTCTATCAAAAAAGATAGCCTTAAGCTATCTAGTTTATTTTTGTTTCATATTCTGTTTCTGGACAATTAAGGTATGCACGATACTGATAATCTGTCTCATTTACTTTTACTACCTCAACATAACTTTTATCCAAATCACAAAGTTTTTTTTGAACGTCTAATACTTCGTCCATGTATTTTTTCTCTACTAACTCTCTTAGTAAAACTTGATTCTTATTATCTATTATTTTTGGTAATTTACTTCGATAATCCGTAAAATATATTTTAGCAGATAATACCATCATTTTTTCACTTTTTTCATAGTACTCTTGATTCCTTGTTTTTATTAATTTACTTGCACTATTTAATACAACAAGAACTAAAATTCCAAGAATTGAAATAGTAATTAATAATTCTGCTAAAGTAAAACCATTTTTTTTCATCTTTTTCTTGTTGTTGTCACTTTTTTATGATCAAAGTAAATTAATACAATAGAAATAATTATTTGAATACAAATGGTTACAAAATAAGTTCTCCAAAAACTATCAATCATAATCATTCTACTAGCAAATAACATATTTACTAAGTTGTCAACAAGCATAACAAAGATATAAGTTGTAAGAAGGGCTAGTTTATTCTCGTCTGTATTCATTAACAAATAGAAGTAAATTGTCAAATTAATCATTTGACTAACGATATATCCAAAAAGTTCTCCTGTTACTGGAATATAATCAATATCCCTTTGTCCTAAAAGACTTGCTACTATAATAAACAAAAGAAGTAAACAAGCAGAATAACTAATTGCATTCATAGTCTCTTTATATCCATATTTTTTTGTAATAATGTTTGCTACAAAATAACGGAATGGATAAGCAAAAATTGCAATGGTTAAGCTTGCTTTTCCAATAGAAAAATCAAACTTTCCTAAAACCCATCCTAAAATAGTAACAGATGTTAACAATAATACATAAACCCAAACATCAACTTCTTCTTTCTTTTTTATGATTCTTTTTCTAGCTGAATTTCTTTTCATATCTTCTCCTCCTTATTCTTACAATATTACTATACCATAAGTTTAAAAAAATGAAAAGAACAAAATGTTCTTTTCATTGAAACAATTCTACCAACACTTCATTTAAAACGTAAGTATATCCTTCTGATAAAGATAAATGAGTCTTTGATTCTTGTAAAACTTTTTTTTCTACCAATTCTTTATAAGAGATAACATCCTCTAATTTTTTGTGATACAATTGATAGAATTCTTTTTTGTTAATTCCTTCTTTTTTTCTTAAATTTAACATAATTTGATAAAAGATTACATCTTCCTTGGTTAGTATTTCAATATCAACTTCTCTTTTTCCATTGATATAATTTTTTACACTTTTGGTATTACAAAAACGTTTTGGATAAATATAACTAGCAGAAGATGCTCCAAAACCATAATATTCTTTGTTATTCCAATAAACCAAATTATGTTTCGATTGATATCCTTTTTTTGCATAATTTGATATTTCATAATGAAGATATCCTTCTTTTTTTAATTTTTTTTCAATAAGGTAATAAAAGGATGCATCCATATCTTCTTGTAGTCGTTTATAATGATTTATTTTTAATATGGTATTATCTTCTATCATCAAAGAATAAAGAGAAAGATGTGGTACATCAAGAGATAAGAAAAAATCCAAATCTTCTTTTAATTCTTCTTCTGTTTGATTACAAAAACCATACATCATATCTACATTTATATTTTCAATTCCATATTTTTTTAACAAAGCTATTTTTTTTCTTACTTTTTCTTTGGATCCTACTCTACCTAATTCCTGTTGATGTTTTTTACTTATTGTCTCAATTCCAATACTAACACGATTTACTCCATTTTCTTTCATAAGTTTTATTTTCGCTTCGTCTAAACTTTCAATATTTGCTTCCATCGTAAATTCATATTCTTCATCTAGCTTAAAAAGTTTCAAAAGTGAAAAGAGTTTTATCAATTCTTTTTTTGACAAAACACTCGGTGTCCCACCACCAATATAAAGGGTCTTTATCACATCCCCTTGATATCGATCTTTGATCTCTTTTTCCAAAGCCATTAAATATTTCATTGCTAAACTATCTTGATAATAAACTTTACAAAAATCACAGTAATGACAGATTTTTTTACAAAATGGAATATGAATATAGACGGCATTGATACTACTACAATTCATAAAACCTTAAGCTTCCATTTCTTCACAATTATACTGTAAGGATGTCAAATATTCTTTTTGAGCATCCATTTTATTGTTATATTGTTGAACGAAAGGATCGTCTAAGTTTTCATTTATATTTTCTTTTTCTAAAACAAAACGCGTAGAATTATCGGTTGCTGTTTCGGTTACCAAACTATTTTGTCTTAAAGATGCTATTTCTTCTGCTACACTAGGAAGTACAGTAGTTGATGGATTTGAATCTGGCGTTGTCGGTGTTGTTGGTGTTGGTGTTGAAGGATCTTCCGTTGTTTCTGTATTTCCTTCTATTGGAGGTGTTACTTCTTCTGTTGTTTCGGTGTTTGGCATAGTAGAAGGAGTATTACTATTTGCATCTTCTTCTGTTTGTGGTTCTATCATTGTCATATTAGAAGCATTTGAAAAAGCATATTGAAAAGTAACACGATTTAATTCATTATTTTGATAACTACTTGTTATCGTTATATTATAAGTAGTATTATCTTCTACTACTTGTTTTTTGCAAATTAAAGCCTTGGCATCGGTTGGTTGTAATTGTTGCTGTTCGTCCGTTTGTGGACCATCTTTCAAAACAATACGAAGAATTGGTGGTATAAAAATCATAATACCAAGAAGTCCCATCGTAAGATAAACAAGAAAATTTTTAATATCGATCTCCTTCTTCATAGATATCCTCCTTTCCTTCTTCTATCACATTTTGTTCTTCTTCTATGATATGTTTCAAACTTAAATTATGGATAAATTTACTAATGGATACTGCCAAAAATGAAAGTGGTACCAATGGGAAAAATAGAAATAAGTAATAAAAGAATTTTTGTTCTTTCACAATCTTATACTCATACATATTTTTTATCATTGCGACACAAAAACCAATCGATACAGCGAGTAATATAGAACCAAAGACAATAAATAAAATACTGGTCCAAAAATTAATCCAATAATTGGTTTCATTTGGCTTTTGATCATGATGTTTTAAATTATAGAAGAAAACACCAATAGCAAACAAAAGCATAACAATAATAAAAGGAACAATTACGTACCAAATAACTTTTTGAAGATTTTCTGATAAGATAATTTCCATAGTATCAACCCCTATTCTTAATAAGAGTGTATCATATTTTCTATTTTCCTTCAATGTCAAAACAACAATTAGACGTCTTTTTGACAATGCTTTTTTTCTTTTTCTAATAAATAAGCCTTTTTCTCTATCCCTCCCCGATAACCATGAAGAGCCCCATCTTTTCCAATCACTCTATGACAAGGAATTAAAATAAGGTAAGGATTTTTAGAAATCGCATTTGCGACAGCGCGTACTGCTTTTCCATTTCCTAGGGCTTTGGCAATTTTATAATAAGAAGCAGTCGCACCATATGGAATCATCAAAACTTGTTCTAATACTTTTTTTTGAAAACCATATAAATCATAAGGGAAAAAGGAAAACGATGTTCTTGTCCCATTAAAATATTCGACTAATTCTTGCTTTACACTTTTGGTTAGTAAATTTTCATGTTCTTCTATTTTTTGATTGGTAAAATCTACACTTAACAAAGTATCGTTGTTTGCAGTAATTAAAATCCTACCAATTTCTGTTTCTAAGAACGAACTATAAACAATACTCATAATATCACCTACCGTAAAAAATAAATAGGGAAAAGACTATACAAAAGAAGGGCAAGGGGTTTACAAAGAAGTATAATCAAAAGAAATTTTTTGGTACTCATTCCACTAATTCCTGAAACATAACAAAGAATATCATCTGGGGCACCTGGAACTAAAATACCAAGAAAAAAGATCAGTTCAAACTTTTTACTTTTGATATAACCAAGATATTTTTCAAGGGTTTCTTCTTTTATTATTTTTTTAAGAAGCGAGATTCCAAAGGTCTTAGAAATAAAATAAGCACAATAACTTCCAATACAAAGACCAATATAGTTATAGAGAAACCCATAAAAGGGACCAAAAGCAAGAACACCAGCAAGACAACTCATACCACCAGGTACAATGGGAACAATCACTTGAACGGTTTGTAAGAGTAAAAAGAAAAAGGGAGCAAGGATTCCATATTGCCTTATTCTAGCAATTAAAACATACTTCGAATGAAATAGGCTTTCTCTTATTCCATAGACAATAAAAAGGAATAAAAAAAGAGTCATAAAAAACGTTATCATCGTAAGAATTCTTTTTAATTTTTGTTCTTTCATTTTTTCTCCTTTAATGTTTTATCTACTAATTGTATGGCTGCTTCTTTGGTTTTCGCTGTTATTAAAAAACGATTTTTATGACAGAAAAGAGCTCCTTTTACTTTTGATACTTCCTCAAACTCTTCGTTTGTTTTGCCTGCCCATTCTTCTGGGAAAGGATATCTACTTTCAAAGTTTTCTTTGCTAATGGGTACTGTTTTTACTGTATATCCTTCCCGATTAGATGGGAAAAGGACAAACAAAATATTTTTTCCTTCTACACTACTTAAGATCACTTCTTCATAAGGCATAAACTCATCCAAAATTAACAACGGTCCTTCTGTCTTTTTTAAGATAGCAAGCACTTTTTCTCTTGCTTTTACTTTCCCAACAACGGATACTAATTCTCGCTCAAAGAGAGTTTTCGCAAAAGATACCGCTTTTAAGAAGTTGGTATTGCTATCTTCCATACTTTGATAACCTGGATTAAATAGTTTTATAGCATCACTTATGGTTTTTACTTTATAACACGCATCAATCTTTGGAAACATGCCATTATCAATCGCATCAATTGCCATTACAAAATCATTTTCAAAGTAAGTATATACCTCTTCTATATTATCAATCTTTTCTTTCCTTAAAAAGTCTTTTCCAAAGGCTTCCCAAAGAAGACCAAAAGAAGCATATTTTATACCATTTTCTCTTACTTTCGCATCCATTTGATGATGATCAAATGTACCTTTTCCAATATCATAAACAATGGCACTTTCTTTTGTTTTTGTAAGATCCACATCGTTTACTCTTATTATTTTCCCCTTCTTTTTATAAAGGATTAAAAAAGCAGTAGAAAATACATCATCTGCATGCATTGTCCCACTATGCGTAATAAAATCGGCTTCTTCTATTTTCTCTACCATTTCAAACATGATAACCCCTCCATTTGCTCTATTATTGTATCAAAGGAATGATAATTTTACAACCTAGAAAGAAAAAAACATCAAGCCTTGATGTCTATTTCATTTGTTCCTTTACTTTTAATACACCCTTCTTGATATCTTTTTTAAAGAAACGATAACTTGTCGCAATTAAAATATAAATTGGAAGCGCTATAATAATTCCAAACATACCACCAAGTGTTCCACCAATCGATACAACCATAATAGTTACAAGAGGATTGATGTTGTTGGTCTTACCATATACTTTAGGAGAGATAAAATAACCATCTACTTGTGGGAAGATCAAACAAATAATAAGGGTAATAACAAAAACTTTGGAATTGATAACCGATGCCGTAATAAGCGCTAAAATATTGGTAATGAGTCCTCCAAAATAAGGAATAACTGTAGTAATACAAGCAAGAACGCCAAGCAAAAGCCAGTTGGGATGTCCTGCTAAAAAGAATAGAATAGAATATTCAAAGAATTGAATGACCATAAAAAGTTCTAATCCTTTTAAATAATTGGTAAATTCTAAATCAAGTGTTTTTACATATTCAAGACTTCTATTTTTTAAATGTTTTAAGAATCCTTTTATCTCTTCTCTTATTTTATCCATATACGATAGAAAATAAATGGTTACCACGATAACAATAACACTTTGTCCTAAAATGGATACTGTTTTTCCTACAATATCAATGGTACCATCTTTTAGAATATTACCAAGGCTTCCAATTAAATGGTTCAAGTAATCATTGGTAATGGATTCAACATTGGTAAGATTCAAATCAAACTTTTCCGAAACGCCTTCAATTACTGTTCCAATACTAGAAGCGAAAGAGACTAACTGGTTATACAAAAGAGGTAAGGTCATACTTAATAAAAAGATAAGGATACTAAAAACCAAAAATACAATTGCAAAAATAGCAATGGATTTCCGGACTCCTTTTTCTTCTAGTTTTTTTACCAGTGGATAGAGAGCATAAGAAATCGCAAACGCTAAAATAAAAGGAAAACAAATATTAAATACTTTCAAAAAGATTTGAAACCAAGTTCCAATATTGGTAACACAAATATATAAAAGTCCCATTAAAATAAGAAAGTTTAATAA
>CANQYK010000025.1 GCA_947628065.1 uncultured Bacilli bacterium
TCTTTAACCGTTTATAGTATACTATATTTTTGATAATTTGGGAACCCCTTTATCCCTCATAATCTAGTACACAGCGTCTTCTTTTGTTTTATTTGCAACATCTAATAATACTTCATTAGGAAGTAAATCTCTTTTCATAATTCTTTTCGTTGACACTTCTAATAATTCTAAATCAATTAATCCTTTTTCGTCACGTTCTAACATTTGTCTTTTATTTTGCTCATAGTCTGATGATACTAATTTTAAAGTAATAAAATTAGTACCTTTGAATATTTTGGGAATCTCTTTTGTTCTTAGATCATTAAAATCAAGAGCTATTATATTTTTTATTCCCTTTTCATGAAAATAATTTAGTATTCTAAGAGAACATTCCCACATAATTTCCTCTTCGTATTTCCCTTCATCTATATTACTAGGAATAGCAAATTCTGGAATCATATTTTGTTCAAAATAGACACCCTTATAATGTTCATATAGTCCTTTGGCTAACGTTGTTTTTCCTACTCCACTAGGACCTATTATAAATATAAAATCTTTCATGATAATTCCCCTTTTCTAGTTTTTATAGGATTTTTGTATGATCTTTTGCTTTTGCTTTGTTAATCCTTCGTTTTTTATTATTTCATATACTTCTTGTAGTCTTTCTTCATTCTTTGTATTTTTATAATTATTTAACAATTCAATAATACTATAACAGCTTAATCTTTCTTTAATATATGGTATTTCAGCTAATTCTTTATAATTATCTAATAACATAGGCATTACATCTTTATAATCTTCTTCTACAGTAAGCATATCCGTTTCGCCACTTGCCCACAAATATGGCTTTTTATCATACATGGAAAAGATTTTAAAATCATAATCAATTGGTGCTGTCATACATCTTTCAAAATCTAACAAATATAGATTTTCTCCATCCAATATAAAGTTATCAAAATGTAAATCTCCATGGATGAATCCAAACTTATTTTCTTTGAAATAAATATCACATAATTCTAACAACGATTCAAATATTGGATCCGAAAGATTACATTCTTTTATAAGACTTCTAAGTTCCTCTTTTATGGTTGTTTTAAAATCATATTCTTGCACTTTTTTTGAATGAAATGGCCTTAAAATATTAATGATTTGCATTATAATATTTCTTTTTTCTTCATCATTCGCCTGATACCAAACTTCATAAAGTGTTTTCCCGTCAATTTTTTCTAAGATTTCATAACAATACGGTACTATATTTTTTGTTGTATCACTAAAATATAATTTTACAATTCCATTGTTATCTTTGTTTTCTTTATAAAAGTTTATTTCCTTTTTAAATCTTTCTTCGTTTTTTAAATCCGTACATATTCGAATGATACAATGATCCGATGAATATATCGTATTTGTAAAACCTGATGTAAGGTGTTGAAATGATTTTCCTTTTAAATTTTCGTTATTCTCTACTATTTGTTGTACTACATCATCATAGTTTTCTGTTTCTTTTCTTATTAATTTGGTAATACTATCATCCATTTCTCCGATTAAGTATAAATACCGATTGATTTCATCTATCGTTTTTTCTACTTCTTTTTCCGCTAATACCATCTCTTCTTTATCATTCGAAACAATACCTAAACTTCTTTCTAAATTGTATTTAAGCCACTCCAATCGACCAACTAAATTACCACAAATAACATTATACCAATCAACATCATCACTATTTCTATATTTAAAATACTCTTGAAACATTGCTATAAACTTTTCTTCCTTAAATTGATTGCTTAAAAATCCAGACCAACATAAGGCATCTTCTAATAATTCTCTTTCTGGGTTTGCAACAGAGGCACATTCCCAATCAATAACAATAGGATTATTTTGATACCACATTACATTTTTGGGATCCATATCTAAGTGACATAGTGTTTGATTTTTATTGGAAAGATTAAATCTTTCATTTGCTCTTTTTAATATAGAATTATATTTTTTGCAATTTTTTAGATATAAATTTTTATAGGACATCTTATTAAAATTTGGATTATCTCTATAACTTTCCCAATCGTATAAACGTTTATATAAAACTATATTTGGTTTTAATCCGATCTCTTTATAATCCAACGAATGAAGATGTGCCAAAACATTTCCAATTTTCCTACAATGTTCTACTGTAATTTCATCATCTGTTAATGTTTTCCCTTCTACAAAATCAAATACCATATAATACAGATCCTCGAATTTTGTTAAATAATTACCCTCTATATTTAAAGCACTTGATACAGGTATCCCATTTTTCTTTGCTAGATTTGAAACAGATTCGGATACTATAAAATTATCATAGGCTTCTTTTCGGGTCATTACTTCTTTATTTAAGACTTTGATACAGTAAACACCTTTCTCACATTCCACTTTAAACATTCTGTGCATCAATCCACCAGTTATTTTCGTAATCTTTCTTACTTTTCCAAATCCAAATTTTTCACAAAATTTTTCTATGTTCATCTTTTTTCCCTTCTTTCTTAACAAAAAATAGAGCCAATACTTTAAATTATAGTATTGACCCTATTTAACTATATTTTCTAAGCAAAATCAAAATAGACCCATTACTACATAATCGGTTAATAATAAATATAAATATGAACTATTATTACGAATATTTTTCATTGCCTATTTCTCCTTCCAGTTATTATTCTACCGAAAAAAGGGAATCTTGTCAAATTGTACTTTTCCCATATTAGTCTTTTATTGCTTCTGTTTTCTTTTCATTTCTTTTTGTTATTTATACATTCATTAATCAAACAAATTGTTTCTTGTGCAAACTTCTTTAATTTTGTATTATCATAGGTATCATTTGTATCACTTAAATAATCTTCCATAGCTTTCTTTATAATATCATTATAATTTGAATTCATATTCTCTATTGCCCATTTACCTCCATCATATTTTGATAAAGTTAAATCATCTTTGAGTAGTGCATAAAATCTACATAAATTTAAAACACAATATGTTGGATTATTTGTTATTTCGTTAACACAATCTAATATATCTTGATAATTAGAATCTATAATATATTCTTTAGGAACTTTGGCAAACACTTCTTTAGATGGTTTACCAAAATCCATATTTTCATTTGGAACATTAATTACATTAAAATGACTTGCTAAATCAGGATCAACTTTATAATCATCATTAATAACTAATGATTTATCAGATTTATATTTTTCAATCCAATCTCTACTTCCATGTAATTCATAAGGAACAGGATGTTTTATATGGATACAATTTTCTTCTAAAACTACACTAAATTCAAATCCCTTTTTTGGAAATAAACTTTCATGTTCCAACATTTTATCAAAGATAAGTTCTTTCGTTTTGCTATCTATTTTATCTTTTACGACAATGATAAAATCTAAATCTGATTTCTTTGAATTAAAGCTACCTAATCTTAATGAGCCATGAAAATAAACACCCACATAATTATCTTTTAATATTTCCTTAATCCAATCATTAACTTGTTTCATTAATTTCTTTATATTCATAACAATCACCACTTACATATTTTTTAGTTTTTCCAAACCTTGAGTTATCATTTGATCAAGTTTTTTATTTTTACCACCTAATATTAATTCTATTGGATAGTATTCATCATTGATCTCTGCTTTTAATATTGGAATATCTTTATTTGGATGATTATAGTAATCTAAAACTTTTAATCCAAACTCTCTACCTAATTCCTCATCACTATTTTCAAGTAAATATATAAAATCTTTATCTCTATCCGTTATAGCAACATCGCCAAAATCTATTATTCCAATAGCTTTATTATTTTGCATAATAATATGATTACAACTTAAATCATTATGACATAAAACTTTATCATATTTCATTATTCTTTGGTCATTCAATATTCTTGAAAATAAATTATCAATATATTTCTTTGATTTATCTGGTAATTCATCATATACCATTTTTTTTAATAATTCATAATCACTTTTATAATCTTCTAAAACATTAATCTCTAAATCTTCAATATCGGGTAAAGATAAAGAATGTAATTCTTTTAAAAATTTAGCAATATCTTGGGCTAATTTTTCTTTTTCTTCATCCGTCATTTTATTATACATTTCCGGTGTTAATATTGATCCTTTCATTTCTCTATAGCCACAAATACTATATTCTTCACTATAAAACTCAATAACAGGTATTTGTAAAGATAGCTTACCTTTTAAATAATTCAATACTTGAATTTCTTTCTTTAAATTTCTTCTTGCTTCTTCATGTTTTGAAATCTTAAATATATATTCACTATTAACTAAATATGCAACACTATCTAAACCTTCCCCTAAAACACTAATATTTTCAATTTTTAATCCAAATTCATTTTCTATTATTTTATTAATTTTCATTTCGCACCACCGAATTCTTTTTTGGTTTAATCATTTTCTTTCCTCCTACTAGTATTTTATCATATTTTCTCTATATCGTTAATCTTAATGTAAACCCCATCCTAAGTCCCAAAGCCAAAAAAGTTATTGCTCTCATACTTTTTTAAAGACCGATAAAAGAAGTAAATAGAAAAAACAAACCAAAATAGCGCTAATCCTAATATAAGAATCATCTGATTGATTGATAATGTTTTTACAATTTCAACAGGAATCGCACCTAATAACAAAGATGGCATAATAAAAGTAAAAAGAAATCTTAAGATACCAGTAAAAGCTCCACCATGGTATAAAGAATTGCTTAAAAACATTCCATATAAACCTTGCGAAACATTGTTACCATCCATTAAATAAAAGGATACACTCATACAAAGAAGAGAAAAAGAATAAAAAATAAGTGAAGCAATTATAATCAATACGATGGATAATAAGAATTGAAATATTGTAAGTTTTGTCCAAAGAGTAAAGACAAGAAAACAAACAAGACCAAATAACAAATCTCCAAAAGCACTTGGTGATATTTTTGATGTTGATACTTTTAATAATATATTTTTAGGAGTTAATAAATACTTATCCATATTACCAGTACTAATGTAATTAGGAAGTTCAAAAATACCATCAAATAAAGATACCACAATACCATAAGAGGTAGAAGTAAATCCATACAATCCAAAAATATCCATAGGCTCCCATCCATTTAATTCTCCAATGGTTTTCCCAAAATAGTACCATATGATTAAAAATGCTATATTATTAAAAGCCATACCAATAACAGAAATAAGAAAAGAACTTTTTAACTCTTTTTCATTCTTAAAATTTTTTCGAATATTTAATAAAGCTAGTTCTATATTTTTCATTTTAACCTCCATTGATCATTGCTTTTTCTTTTGATTTTCTATATACATAACTTAATATGACACCAAAGATAAGAATCCATAATATCTGTAAATAAATTCTCATATACCATTCTTGATTCCAAGACTCATATACAGTACTGGATGCAAAATTAATCGCTCCAAAAGGGCTCGTAAAAGCTAGTATTTTCATAAATTTTGGAAACATGGATATTGGTAGATAACTACCACCAAGAACCATAACGAATTTATCAACGATCCAGTGAATTGGTCTTATATCTTGTATGAAAAAAGCCATAAGCCCAATCGTTCCATAAATTAACAAACCTAATATTTGTCCTAATAATAAGGTAAGAATAAACGTAGGAAGAAAAAGAGATAAGTTCAAATTAGGAACACCAACAAACAGCATCATAATAATAGACCCCAGAATACTGATGAAGAAAAAGGAAAAGATCCCCTGCCCTATTACTTTAAAAAAACTAATGGTTAAATAACTAATTGGTTTGTTCATAAAAATTTCGACATTTCCACTTTTTACATCCATCATAATAAGAGTATCGAGTCTTCTAATATTTAGTATCATAATACAAAAATATACAAACATACTCCACATTGTAGTTTTATAATCGACACCATTAATTACTCCATTTTTTAACTGAAAAATATAAGCATATAACAAGAATACAATCAAACACCTTGATATCATATTAAACACATCTAATATTAAATTGGTTTTATCTTGTATTTGATTTTTCATAAATATTTTGATAATGGTAAAAACAAACTTAATCTTTTTCATAAATACTCCTAATAATATTTTCAAGGGATTCATTATCGATGTTAATATCATCAATATCGAACTTTTTAATTAATTCTTGTAATGCTTTTTGGGTATGAATTATTTCTGTATTGACACCAACAATGATTTGATTTTTACTTCTTTTTAGATAGGTCATACCAGTAGATAATTCAGGAAACTCTACAAACTCTACATTTGGTGTAATAATAATATTTTTATTTTTAACATAATCTCTCATTAATTGCTCACATGATGTATCAATGATTATTTTTCCATGATTGATAATAATACATCTTTCACAAATACTTTGAATATCCTCCGTATCATGGCTTGTTAAAAAGATCGTTACTTTTTCTTCTTTGTTGATCTTCAATAAAAGATCTCTTAAATTCTTTTTGGATACAACATCTAAACCAATCGTTGGTTCATCCAAAAATATGATTTTAGGACTATGAATAAGGGAAACAGCAATTTCTGCTCTCATTCTTTGTCCCAAGGAAAGTTTACGAACAGGTTGATGGAGAAAGTCTTTTAAATCAAATAATTCTGTTAATTCTTTTATTCTTTTTTCTCTTGTCTTTTTATCCATATCATACATAACACCAAACATTTCCATACTTTCTGTTAAAGGTAGATTTGGTAATAATTGGCTTCTTTGACCAAAGACCGTTCCAATTTTGTATGCTAATTGATTTCGATCTTTTATTGGTGTTAACCCACAAACTTTAATATCCCCTTTTGTTTTATATAATATTCCTGTTAACATTTTAATGGTTGTTGATTTCCCAGCACCATTCGGACCGATAAACGCTACGGTTTCCCCTTCTTTGATAGAAAAAGAAATATTATTTACTGCTTTTACTGTTTTTTCTTGTTCATGAAAGAGATTATAAACAAAGCCTTTCTTTTCATTTTTTTGTTTGTATTTGTATTCTTTTGTTAAGTTCTTTACTTCTATTACATTCATGACTACTGTTCTCCTTTGCTTATTCTAAAACTATTGTATCATAAAACAAAAAAAGTACCAAACTGAATTGATACTCTTTAATATGTAATTTTATTTTACTAGTTTTATACTATCATGAAAGATGCCTTTATCTAATTTGGAATCTTTTTTGATAACACTTTTTGCAACATCTAAATTTTGTTTCCAAAATTCTAACATATTATCTGTGATGGTTTCTAAAGGTTTAAATGATTGTATGTCATATATATTTTGTTGCATTTTAGAAAGATCTCCTTTTATTTGATAATAATTCGATTTTTCCTCTTTCCATAATTCTACATCATCCATCTCACCTTCTCGTATGGTTTCGCTTAGTGGTAAAATTGAAATATCAGAATAAGAATTTTCATCACAATCAAGTGCATCTAAAACAGAACTTTTAACAACAGCCATAGAAAAGGATTCCATTATTCTATTTCCATTTTGACAAAGCCAGTTTTGTGAAGAATTTTTTGCATAAACAAGTTTTTTTGTAATGCTATCTTTTTCTTCCACGGGTATATCCTTTTCCTCTAATTGACTTAAATACTCTTTTACATCTTGTAATGTTAATTCTTGTTTTTGTTTTACATATAATATGTCTCCAACATGAATAACATCAGAAGTTAAAGCCTCTTTTACTTCATTTTTAATATCTGTAATCTCTATACCATATTTTTTTGCTATTTCATCAAGAGTATCTTGTTCTTCTACAACATAGGAAACATCAATTGTTGGTATTTCTTCTTCCTGTTCCTCCATTGATTGTAATAATTCAAAAATTCCAATGTTTTCTTCCATTTTAAGAATGGCATTTTGTAATGATACTTTCCTATCACCATTACATTCAGTTAAAGTTAATTCATTTTTCCCTAATAATAGTACTTCATCCAAACAAGTATCCTTACTATTTTCCTCCAAAACATCTATAACACTAGTAGATTCTTCTTTTTTTCCACATTGTACCAAAGAAAAACCAATGGCTGTTGTTAATAGAATAGCTGGAAAAATTTTACATTTTTTAATTTTCATATTGATTCCCCCTCATCAAATATTGGTGGTATTATATCAAATTTCTCTATATTTGTCAACAATTTGATAAAAACGATAGTGGAAAATAAATTCTGGAACAAAAAATGAAAACCTGCTATCCTATAGTTAACCCAAAAATAAAAAGAAGGTTTTCATATGTTTATCCTACCATATATTAAAAAGTATTAAGGAAAAATTAGAAATAGTGTAAAAAAGTGTAAAATAATAAAAAAATATCAAATTTTTTTGGTATTTTTTTATCTATCATTTTCTTCTGAATTTTGAAAATTCAAAGGGAAGAGGAGAGGAATTTTCAAAATTGGGTGTAAAAGGTGGAGGAATTTGCAAAATTCCCCCAAAAATAGAGGGAAATTTGGTACATTTCGAAATTTGACAAATCTCTTCATTCTATATATAGTAGGGACTAGTCATGAAAAAGGGGCCTCTATTTATGACAATTAAAAAAAGAAAGGATTGTGATTTATGTCAGAAAACAAAGAAATTAATTTATGCAATGATATTATCTTTAAATACATTGTTCAAAGTGATGAAGCAAGAGATGTTGTAATTACTTTTTTACAACACATTACTTCCATTCCAAGAGAAGAATTAGAAAAAGCAAAGTTTGTTAGTGCAGAACTACCAAAAATGGCAGAGAAGGAAAAATTAAGAAGAGTTGATATTTTAGTACAATTAAAAGGTGGTGATAGAATTATCGTTGAAATGAACGGGTATAACAGTGAGAATATCTTTGCTAAAAATGCACAGTATGCTTTCGCTCAAAACTTAACCAATACCCCACCAAATGTTAAGAAGTATCCAAAGACAATGATCATTAATATTGATAACTTTAATAAGTTTAAAGATAAGGATGCAGTTTTACCATTTTATATTCAAGATGGAAAAGGTCATATTGAAACAGAATTATATGTATCTTATCATTTTATACTTGCAAATGCGGTAAGTGATACTTATAATAAAGATGAAGAGTTAAAGAAGTTTGCAAAATTTTTGAAATGTAAGACAATAAAAGAACTAGAACAGTTCGGAAAGGAGAATGAAGAATATATGTCAATTTATGAAAGAATACGTAAATTATTAGATGGAGAGGAACTCCTTGATGTTTATGATAAAGAACAAATGCATGAAGAGGAAATTGCTTATAGTAGAAAAGAAGGCGAAGAATGTGGAATTGCCATTGGCGAAGAACGTGGTATTGCCATTGGAGAAGAGCGTGGAATTGCCATTGGAAAAAGTGAAGAGAAAACAGAAATAGCAAGAAATTTAAAGAAACTTAATATTCCAATTTCTGATATTATGAAGGCTACTGGTCTTTCAATAAAAGAAATAAAAATGTTATAAGAAGAATATCTGATTCTTCTTTTTTTATACTTGCAAATGCGGTAAGTGATACTTATAATAAAGATGAAGAGTTAAAGAAGTTTGCAAAGTTTTTGAAATGTAAGACAATAAAAGAACTAGAGCAGTTTGGGAAGGAGAATGAAGAATATATGTCAATTTATGAAAGAATACGTAAGTTATTGGATGGAGAAGAACTCCTTGATGTTTATGATAAAGAACAAACGCATGAAGAGGAAATCGCTTATAGTAGAAAAGAAGGAGAAGAGCGCGGAATCGCTATTGGCGAAAGACGTGGCGAAGAAAAGAAAGAAAAGGAAATAGCAAGAAATTTAAAGAAACTTAATATTCCAATTTCTGATATTATGAAGGCTACTGGTCTTTCTATAAAAGAAATACAAATGTTATAAGAAGAAGGATTGTTCTTCTTTTTTATTTTTACTAGAATCTATAGAAAAGTTTTCTTTGCATTTATGTGCGAACAAAGATGTAGTTTCATAATAAATCGATGCATCATCTACAAGACAAAAATTTTTATCTTCTTTATGATGATAACTCCACGATTGACTTGTTACGTCCGCATGATACCACTTATCATTTATCAATACTTGATTCCATACATGACCGTTTTCACTTTTTTTCCCTCCTCCACTAATAACAATAGATTTTATACCAATTAAACTAGAAAGTTGTTGTAATAGTTTAGAATAACCTTCACATACTCCTTTTTGATCAAATATTACACCAATTAAATTTTGATTTCTAATATTTGTATTGTTACGATTCAAAGAAGTATCATAAGAAATATTTTTAGCAATATAGTGAAAAATATTAGTAAAGTGTTTCACTTTATTTTGATCATAACAAATTTTAACCATTTCTGTTAATTTTCCCATTATTTTACAATAGGTATCAATATCATAAATATCATTTGTTACTTTATTATTTTTTTCAAGTTCTAATTGATTCTTTTCTTTTATAGGATACATTTTTTTCATAATATCAAGTAAATAAGCATAATCTTTCGTAATATATGCAATTTGTCCAACCAAAATATTTTTAATTGTTACCTTCTTTTGTAATTGTTTTAATTTTAAAATAGACAGTTCACTTACTGTATCAATTTGAATCGTTACAGCATCATCTATTATATTAATATTTTGAAGATCACAATTTTCAATAATTAAATTCGCTGTGTACTAGATTGTAGGGGTTGAATAGTTATCATCCTTATAAATCAACGAAAAATCAATATCAAAAGAATTTTTATAAACATTATAGGAATTAACATTACAAGGATTCCCCATTGACTTTTTCATCATAATTAATGGGTGTTTTAATACTTGAGTAATGTAATTGATAATTTTGAAATCCCTTTATCCCTCATAATCTAGTACACAGCGATTAAATTTAATTTTACATTTAATTTTTGATATTGATTGTATTCTTCTTGATTTCTTATTCTTAAGTAAATATCATTTTGATATAAATGTATTATTTTGGTATTTTTTAAAACTTTTCTTAAATTATCAACATCAGAAAAATAGATAAGAAAAGAATCTTTTATATATTGTTTTATATTTTTTATATCATCCATCAACAATTGATATTCTTCATTTGAATCATTCTCAATAATTAAATTATAATGAATATATTTTAATTCATAATCATCAAATTGATCTCCATAATAATTTTTCAATGTTTTACTTTTCAATTGAATCATTCTATTTCTCCTTTTAATTGATTCTTATATTTTCATATAAAGTTATAGTAAATACCAAAGTTTTTTCTCATCTTTTCTTACTTCTTTGATAATACCACCACCAAGACAATAAGGACCATCATAAAATACACATGCTTGTCCTGGTGTTACTGCTTTAATTTCATCATAACGTACAATAATATTACCATCCTCTAAATACTCTAATGTAACAGGATAATCTTTTGCTCGGTATCGAAATTTTGCGCTACATTTTAAGGGACGAGAAGAACAATTAAAATTAACGTCTTCTAAAAGTGCAGAGGTAGAAAATAGATAAGGATTGTCTTCCCCTTCTGCAACATATAAAATATTATCCTCTAAATTCTTTCCAACTACAAATAGTTTTTCTTTGGTACCTCCTACATCAAGTCCTTTTCTTTGTCCAATTGTATAATACATTAGACCAATATGTTCTCCTAACACCTCTTTGGTATCAATGTTTACAATCTTTCCTTTTTGATTTGGTAAATAGTTTTTTAAAAAGTTTTTAAAGTTGCGTTCTCCAATAAAGCATATTCCGGTTGAATCCTTTTTCTTTGCTGTTATAAGATCATGCTTTAAAGCAATTTCTCGAACCTTTTTCTTATCGATATCAGCAAGAGGAAACAAAACATTTTTAAGTTGTTCTTCTGTTACTTGGGATAAGAAATATGTTTGATCTTTCTCTTTATCAAAGCATCTCATAAGTCTTCCATTTTCTATCTTAGCATAGTGCCCTGTCGCAATATAGTCTGCTCCTAATTTTTTTGCTTCTTTTACGAAACAATCAAACTTAATATATTTATTGCACATAATATCCGGGTTTGGTGTTCTTCCTTTTTTTAATTCATTCAAAAAATAAGTAAAGACATCATCCCAATATTCTTTAATAAAATCAACTCTATGAAGTGGAATCTCTAACTTTTTACAAACTTCAACAGCATCATTATAATCTTCTTCTTGGGGACAAATTGTATTATTTAAATTTGGATTTCCTAAAATATCATTGTTAATGGTACTATCCCAATTTCGCATAAAAAGACCAATTACTTCATATCCTTGTTCTTTTAATAGAAGCGCTGCGACAGAAGAGTCTACACCACCTGATATACCTACTACTACTTTTTTCATGTTATCACCAACAATATTATACATGGTTTTTCCTAATTTGAAAAGAAAAAGCCTTTAAAAAAGACGAAGTAAGGAAGGAGATAGAAAAACTTCCAAAAGACTTACTACAATACTTCCAAAAAAAGAAATCGCAAATACTTGTAGATAGCGCTTCATAGACCTTCTTAAATTAATTTCTTGTTTTAAAAACAAATACGAAAATAATTTTTTGGAAAAATAAATCGAAGAACAAGAAAGAAAGATGAGAAGGAAAAAGAAAATTGCTTCGTGTGGCATAGTATAAAAGAAAGCTTTAAAGATTCCTTTTATTCCATAAACTTTAAAAATAGATGCCATGGAAAAACCAAGAACAAAGCTTTTCGCACAAACACTAAGATAAATAAAAGGAATCCCAACAATGGAAATACCAAGCAAAAATAGAAATAGAACAAGAGAAAGATTGCCAATAAAACTATTGATTAGAGCATCTTTATAATGAATATCATTTTTTTCTATCGCTTGAAAGAAAGAGGTAATACTATCTTTTACCATATTTTGATCACTTTTCGATAAAAAAATAGCAAATAAAATACCCAAAAGAATCCCTAGTGTCATAATTACTAAAATACTAATATAAATTTTTTTCTGTTCTTTGATTGCGTTTTTTACTTTTTTTGTTGTTTTCATTCTTTTTTCACCTACTACACGTTATGTGAGATGAAAGGAATTCTTTCTTATTTTCCTTTTACAAAATTAGACTTTTGTTTTATAATGATAAAGAGGTGAAAAGAATGAACGAAAAATTTATAAAAGTAGTATCTATTTTACTTGTTGTGGCACTCCTTGCTAGTGTTATTAGTGTTGTTGTATCTTATGTATTATAATCTTTCGATATATCCTTCGATTTCTGGTGTTATTTCTTTTAATAACATCTTATTTTTTTGGTATTTTAAAACGATATCATGCAGTCTTTTTTTATCTTGGGCAAGCAATAACAAATAAAGTCCTGCCATTCGGTTCGCTAGTGTTTGATTTATTTCTTTTCTATCTTTTTTACTTACCTTATATTTGGTAAAAATTTCCTCTATCGTACTTCCTTCATAAATATAGTTTAGGTAGCTTTCTAATGTTCGTTTTAAATTTTTATCTTCTTTTTGATACTTTGCTTTGATCCATACTTTCATAAGAATCCTCCTTTGTTACCAGATATTGACTTCATTTTTTTTTAAAATTCATACATACTATAATTGTAGCCTACGAAAGGAAGTTGATCACGATGAAAATTTTTAAAAAAACATATGGTAAGCTACAAATTTTAATTTTTCTTCTAACATTCTTTATTCTTCCCCTAAATATCAAAGCTTATTCCAAATATATTATCCCAGGCGGAGAAACCGTCGGTATTGAAGTAAACGGAGACAGTGTGTTAGTCGTTGGCTTTTACAAAGTTGGTGATGATTATATTGGGCGTGATGCTGGTTTTTTAGTGGGAGATAAAATAACAGCCATTAACAAAGAGAAAATCACATCCATTGAAGAAATGGTAAATATTGTAAATAAACAAGATGTGAATCATTCTTTAGAAGTTACCATTGAGCGAAACAAAAAAACTTCCAATCTAACTTTAGATATGGTATGTGATACAAACCAAGTTTGTAAAACAGGTCTTTATGTAAAAGATGAAATATCAGGAATTGGTACGCTTACCTATATTGATCCAAATACTAAAATATATGGGGCATTAGGCCATGAAATTATTGAAAAAACAACGGGTGAAAAATTTGAAATCAAAGATGGTAAAATTTTTAAAGCCGATGTTACAGGTACCACGCGAAGTGACAATGGATCACCGGGTGAGAAAAACGCAACGTATGATAAGAATCAAGTATATGGTGATATCTTTTATAATAAAGAATCCGGAATCTTTGGTCACTATAGTAGCGCATTCGATGGAGAAAACACTTTGGAGGTAGCAAGTAAGGAAGAAGTAAAAGAAGGACCTGCAAAGATTCGTACCGTTTTAAAGGATGAGACAGTAGAAGAATATGATATTAATATCTTAAATGTAGATATGGATAGTACAACCAAAAACATTCTCTTTGAAATTACCGATGATACCCTTTTAAAAGAAACAGGTGGTGTTGTTCAAGGAATGAGTGGTTCCCCTATTGTTCAAAACAATAAAATCATCGGTGCAGTTACGCATGTTATTGTAAGCGATACAAAAAAAGGTTACGGTATCTTTATTACGACGATGTTAGAAGAAGGTGAAAAAAAGAACAGTAACTAGCTGTTCTTTTGCTTATTTCTTTTTGCTTTTCGGTAAGCTCCCCTATTTCGATAATAATCATAAGCACCATTTTCAGGAAGTTCAAATTGATAAGCCATTTCAGTACTATAATAGAGTTTTCCTTGTTGTAATAGAAAATCAAGGATTTCTGGATCCATTGAAACGTCTTCAATTAAAGAACGTGTTTTCCCTAACGTTTTATAATAATCAGATAATTGATAATAATGTCCACTTTCTAAAAAAACTAAAAAGTTTGGTTTTAAATCAAGTCTTTTGATTTTATAAGCATCTTCTTTTTTCTCTTCTCCTAAATATAATACAAAATCGCCATCTTTTTTAAGTTCAAACAAGAACTCATCGGCGTTTTTAGTACGCGCAATCATCTTTCCTGTATGGCATAACTTTTTATCTAACATGATATCCCTCTTTTCTTCTATTTTATGATACGAAATTAATAAGATACCTCTTCTTACAACGTTACTTATTATAACAGGAAAGAGAAAGAAAAGCAAGAATTATTCCTTGCCTACTTCAAACTCATTGATAGAGCCATCATTATTTACAATATTAACAAGAGCATCACTTGCCTTTTTTAAGGTTGTATCACAATCTTTCGCAAGATGCATTGCCTCTTCAAAACTTTTGATCGCATCATCCAGTGGAACATCTCCATTTTCTAGCTTTTTTACAATGCTTTCTAATTTTTCTAATTTTTCTTCAAATTTTAATTCTTTCTTTTCCATTATTTTACCTCCACAAATATATTTCCATCTTGAAAATTAACTTCCAAAGAATCTCCTTTTTTAACGTCCTTCTTAGATGTGATAGCAATATCCTTTTTCTTTATAATCGTATAACCACGTTTTAATGTTTTTAATGGGGATAGTGTATCGAGTTTCGTTAATAACAATTCGTATTTTTGTATTTTTTTATTTAATACAAGTTCTGGTTCCACAAAAATTTTTGATGTTTTAATCTTTTCCATTTCATGCTTTTTATTTTTTAATACTAACTTCATATTCTTTTCTACTTGATCCATTAAATAATCTAGTTTTTGTTCTTTGGCACTATATAGAGTCAAAGGATTTTTTAATATATAACTGTTTGTAAGTTCCTCTAATTTTTGTTTTTTGAACTGATAGATTCCTTCTACTCTTTTCTTTCCCCGAATCATAAGTTGATTGATGTAAGAAATAACATCAACTCTATTTGGAACAGCAAGTTCCGCTGCACCCGTTGGCGTAGGTGCCCTAAGGTCCGCTACAAAGTCAGCAATCGTAAAATCAATTTCATGTCCAACAGCACTAATAATTGGAATGGGACAGTTATATATAGCGTGGGCCACAATTTCTTCGTTAAAGGCCCATAAGTCTTCAATACTTCCACCACCTCGACCTACAATTAAGACATCAAGTGGATATTTGCTTGCTTCTTCTATTTGTTTTACAATGTTATACTTTGCATCCTCCCCTTGTACCAAACTAGGAAATAAATACACATCTGCAAGCGGAAATCGACGATTGATGGTTGAGATAATATCTCGAATCGCAGCTCCGGTTGGAGCGGTAATAACACCAATTTTAGAGGGAATACGAGGAATCTTTTTTTTATGTGCTTCATCAAACATTCCAGCTTCTCCTAATTTTTTCTTTAACTGTTCAAACGCAACATATAAGTTTCCTACTCCATCTTCCGTCATTTCTTGGACATAAATTTGGTATCCACCATTTGCTTCATAAACAGAAATTCTTCCAGTTACCAATACTTTCATTCCATCTTCTGGGCTAAACTTTACATTCTTCGCACTGCTTGCAAACATAACAGCGTTGATTCTACTTCCTTCATCTTTAATGGTAAAATAGAAATGTCCCCTAGTATGGGCTTTAAAGTTAGAAATTTCTCCTTTTAAATATACTTCTTGTAAATTACTATCATTATCAAGGCGATATTTAATGTATTTTGTTAACTGGGTAACGGTTAAATAATCCTTATTCATTGGTATCCTCACTATGATAAATATTATCTAAAACGGCATTGATCATTTTGGTTACTTCTTCATCACTATATTTTTTTGACAGTTCAATTGCTTCATTGATTGCGACAATATTTGGTGTATCGGTATAACGAAGTTCATAAATACCAATTCGAAGAATGGCTTGATCTACCTTATTAAGTCGCTTAATTTCCCAATCAACAAGATATTTATTGGCAAGTTTATCAAGATCTTCTTTGTATTTTAACACTTGATAAACAAGTTCATTGATAAAATCACTTTCTACTTCACATTCTTCTTGAATGACATCTTTTGGATCATATTCTATTTTGGCATCTTCTAAAATACTAATTTTATAAAGACATTTTACTGCAATTTCTCTTGCTTCATTTCTACTTTTCATCTACTTCACCTCATGTATTCCCATTATATCAAAAAAAAGAGCTTTATGGAAGATAGGTTTTTATTAGATAGTGTAAAATAAATTCGGGGACAAAAAAATGAAAACCTGCTATACTATAGTTAACCTAGAATAGAAAGAAGGTTTTCATATGTTTAATATACCATATATTTTGAAAGATGTCATTAAGGAAAGATTAGAAAATAGATTAAAATCTTTTTCAGATACTATTATAAATGCAATAATTGATTGTTTAATGAATTCTGAAAATAATCATAAATACGTTTCTATTATTGCTGATATTCAAAAAGAAACAAAAGAATTAATTGTTAAAATAATATCTGATATATTTGAAACTCTTGATCAACAATATTTTGAAAGTAAAAATAGAAAATTATTTTATGAATCTAATAAATTAGTTTCTAGAACTATTACTACTATTTTTGGTGAAGTTACTTTTAATAGACATTACTATAAATCAAAAATAGATGGTTCCTATCATTTTGTTCTTGATGAAGCTTTAGGTCTACCGAAACATGATAAATATGATCCAATTGTTAAAGCCTTATCAATTAATACCTATTCTAAAACCAATATGGCTTTATCTGGTAAAATTATAGGAGAACAACTTACAAATCTATCTAATCTCTCTACTAATGAATCTATTAAAACTATTCCTAGACAATCTATCTATAATTGGATTAAAGATTGGAATATTCCTGAAATCAAATACAGTCAAAAAAATACCCCTAAAATATTATATATCATGGCTGATGAAAAATTCATCGGTTGTCAAGATAAGGAGAATGATATCATGATAAAATCATTTGTTGTTTTTGAAGGTGTTAATAAGGTTTCCAAAAATAGAAATGAGCTTATTAACAAAACTGTAATAAATATAATTTCACCCAAACCTTGGATTGAATTTACTAATATTTTATTTGATATAGGGAATTTCCAAAAAAAAATTTACCACTTATGGAGTAATAAGAACACTCCATTTTTTAATATGATCTTGTCT
>CANQYK010000026.1 GCA_947628065.1 uncultured Bacilli bacterium
ATAGCTCAGTTGGTTAGAGCACTTGACTGTTAATCAAGGGGTCCTAGGTTCAAGTCCTAGTTGAGGCGCCATTAATTTTTGTGATAAATCCTTATAATATAAGGGTTTTTATTATTTTTAACTTATAAGTTGTATTAAGAAAAAACCTCATAAAATCTCATAAATTTTTATCGGTAGCCAACACATAGCCAACAAATTATTTTATTTTTTTTACCTCATTTAATAGGGTTTCTATATCACGATGAGTATATACTTTTTCTGTTAAATCGCCTATACTATAACCTACAATTCTTTTTAAGTTGATCATATATATAATTTTTTAAATATATATTTTATTCTAGAATCTAGAATGAAAATTCAATGACAAGGATTTTTATTATTGATAAAAAATTTTTGTGAAAACCTTTGGTATTTTTGTAAAATATGATACAATAAATTAGTATTAACGAGGTGATAGCATGAGAAAAAAGAAAGAAGAAAAAGATGAGATTCTTTCCGTTGATGACGATAAAATAGAGGTAGTAACGGTAAAAAAAGAAGGTTTTAATTATCCTGAGATGATTGTTATTATGGTAATTGCCATTCTTTTTGGTTTCTTTATTGGAAATGTTGTAAGTTTTACTAGGAAAACATTAGAAAATAACAATGTACCAAAAGATTTAAAAGAATTGGTCGCAACCTATAATGATATTGTTGATAATTACTATGAAGATGTGGATAAAGAAAAATTAGTAGATGCAGGGATCAAAGGAATGGTTGATTATTTGGATGATCCTTATGCTTCTTATTATGAAGGCTCTGCAAGTGATACATTTAATGAGACATTAGAAGGTGTTTATGAAGGAATTGGTATTGAGGTAAAATACGAAAATGAAAAAGTAGTGGTTAACAAAGTATTTGATGATACCCCATCTTCCAAAGCAGGAATTAAAGAAAATGATATTTTACTAAAAGTAAACGGTGAAAGTACCGAAGGAAAAACATTAACAGATGTAGTTCAGTTAATTCAAACAAGCAAAGACAAAACAATAAAGTTAACACTATTAAGAGATGAGAAAGAACTAGAAGTAAAAGTAACAAGAGAAAAGATTGATACCCCACTTGTTACCGGTAAAGTGTATGAAGAAAACAATAAGAAAGTAGGATATTTAAAGATTGATATTTTCTCTGCTAATATTTCAAAGCAATTTAAAAAAGAACTAACAAAATTGGAAAAAGAAAAAATTAATAGTTTAATTATCGATGTACGAGATAATCCAGGTGGCTATCTTGGACAAGTAACGGATATTCTTTCTTTGTTTATGACAAAGAAGCAAGTAATTTATCAATTACAAACAAAAGGAGAAAAAGAAAAATTTTATGGAACAAGTAAAAAAGCAACCTATCAATATCCTGTTGTTGTTCTAATCAATAACGACAGTGCATCTGCAAGTGAAATTTTAGCAAGTTCCTTTAAAGAGACCTATGGTGCGGATGTTGTTGGAGAAAAGTCCTATGGAAAAGGAACCGTTCAAAAAACAGGGGACTTAGAAAATGGAGATACTTTTAAATATACTGTTCAAAAATGGTTAACACCAAAAGGACATTCCATTGATAAAGAAGGAGTAGAACCAACAATAGAAGTAAAACTAGAGTTAGGTGAAAACGAAGCTCTAACCGAAGAAAATGATGTTCAGTTAAAAAAAGCAATTGAGGTCGCTAGTACGAAATAGCTAATTGCTTTTTCTTTCTTCTTTTTTAGCAGTCGCACTTGACAAGTGCTAAAAATGTGCTATACTAAGATACGAAAAGGAGGAATGAAAATGTATCCAAACAATGAGAAAGAAGAAAATGTATTAGAAAAATACGGTCGTAATATTAATGAAGCAGTAAAGAAAGGAAAGATTGATCCTGTTATTGGTAGAGATGAAGAGATTCGAGGAATTACGAGAATTTTATCAAGAAAGACCAAAAACAATCCTGTATTAATTGGAGAGCCTGGTGTTGGAAAAACAGCCATTGTAGAAGGTCTTGCCATTCGAATTGAAAAAGGAGATGTTCCAATTAGTCTTAAAAACAAAACCATATGGGAACTTGATATGGCATCTCTAATTGCAGGTGCGAAATATCGTGGAGAGTTTGAAGAAAGACTAAAAAATGTTTTAAACGAAATCAAGAAAAGTGAAGGAAAAATCATTCTTTTTATTGATGAGATTCATACCATTGTTGGTAGTGGAAATATGGAAGGCGCAATGGATACTTCTAATATTTTAAAACCAATGCTTGCCCGTGGAGAAATTCATGTTATTGGTGCGACAACCTTAAATGAGTATCGAAAATACATTGAAAAAGATGGAGCCTTAGAACGTCGTTTTCAAAAAATTAAAGTATCAGAGCCTACCGTTCTTGACACCATTACTATTTTAAGAGGATTAAAAGAACGATTTGAAATTCATCATGGTGTAACCATTCAAGATAAAGCTTTAATTGCAGCTGCAACCATGTCAAATCGTTATATTACCGATCGTTATTTACCAGATAAAGCCATTGACTTAGTCGATGAAGCATGCGCTACAATCCGTGTTCAAATGGATTCTGTTCCAAATGAACTAGATAGCCTAACAAGAAAAATAATGCAACTAGAAATTGAAAGACAAGCGATTAAAAAGGAAAAAGATCCACTATCAATGAATCGAAAAGAGGAAATTGATAAGGAGTTAGGAAAGTTAAAGAAAGAAGAAAAAGAGTATAAAGAATCTTGGGAGAAGGAGAAAAAACTATACCAAGATATTAGAAAGAAAAAAGAAGAAATTGAACAAGTTCGTTTTGAATTAGAACAAGCAGAAAATAACTATGATTTAGAAAAAGCAGCAAGACTACAACATGGAAGATTACCAGAATTAGAAAAAGAATTAGAACAGTTAAAAGAACAAGATAAAGATATTCTCTTAAGTGATGATGTAAGAGAAGAAGATATTGCGACCGTTGTTTCAAAATGGACCAATATTCCCTTAAGTAAGCTAGTAAGTAGCGAAAAAGAAAAACTATTACATTTAGAAGAGGACATGAAGAAAAATGTAATTGGACAAGAAGAAGCCATTCATTTGGTAAGTGAAGCTATTTTAAAATCAAGAAGTGGTATCAAAGATCCCAATCGTCCTATTGGTTCCTTTATTTTCTTAGGACCAACAGGAGTAGGGAAGACAGAGGTGGCAAGAACACTTGCTAGTTGTTTGTTTGATGATCCACGTCATATGGTTAGAATTGATATGAGTGAATATATGGAGAAGTTTAGTGTTTCAAGATTAATTGGTTCTCCTCCTGGTTATGTAGGGTATGAAGAAGGTGGACAATTAACCGAAGTCGTAAGAAGAAATCCTTATAGTATCGTTCTTTTTGATGAAATAGAAAAAGCGCATCCAGAAGTATTAAATCTTCTTCTTCAAATTTTGGATGATGGTAGAGTTACCGATTCCAATGGAAGAGTGGTTGATTTTAAAAATACGATTATCATTATGACTTCTAATCTAGGTAGTGAATACATCTTAGATGGAAATACCAATATGGTAATGAGTGAATTAAAAAATCATTTTCGTCCAGAATTCATTAACCGTATTGATGAAGTTATTGTTTTTCATCCATTAGAAAAAGAAACAATCTATAAAATCCTAGATAAAATGGTAAAAGAAATAGAAGAACGTTTAAGTGACCATCAAATAAAATTAGTATTAACCAAAGAAGCAAAAGACTTTATTGTTGATGTTGGTTTTGATATTAATTATGGTGCAAGACCTTTGAAAAGAGAGGCTAGCAAGACCATTGAGAGTTTACTTGCCCATGAATTAATCAAAGGAGAAATTCCATTTCAATCAACAATTACGTTTGATGTAGAAAACAATAATATCGTGATAAAAAAGATAGAACAGTAAGCCATGAAAGAAAGCATGAAAATATGCTTTCTTTAATTTTTTACTGTGCATAAGAGAATAAGTTGTTTCGTTTTATCTTGTTCACTACAGGTAGTTAAAATAAGTTCATTTTCTTCTTGTTTTGGAACTTTAATACTACCGTTTTTTTCTTGTTCTTCGATTGTATCTACTTGATATGTTGTTTTTTTATCTTTGTAGGTAAAGTAAACAATATCACCAAGTGTTAATTCATCAAGTCTTGTAAAGATTGCTTTTGGTCCAATACCAGAGTGTGCTGCTAGAAGGATAAAGTTTTTGTTGGTTTCGGATAGTTTAGAACCTTTTAGTAAGGTAACATTTTCATCTACGTTGTTTCTTTTATCCTTTAAGGAATAAATATTTCTATTTAATTTAATTTTAGGAATAGATAGTGTTGCAAAAGCATCTTCCTTTTTTGTATCTTGACCTACATTGGTAACAGCGTTTTCTGTTTCTTCTTTTTTATTTTTGGTAGTATCGTATACTTGTTGTGAGATAGAACTCTTTTTTGCTTCTACTTTCTTGTTTGTATTATCATGATAGATTAAGAAGCAACTAAGAAGATAAAGAGCAAGAATACTGCAATTAAGAAGCCATTTCTTTTGCAAGAAAGTAACCTCCTATTAGGCAAATTCCCTTTTCATTGCTGTAGGTATCTGGTACAGGAACGGTAACAACTTCTACTACTTTTGATTCTTCTTTTGGTTGTTCTTCTTTCTTTTCTATTTTTGGTGTAGGTTTTGGTTGTTCTTCTTCCTTGTAGTCATAAATACGATATTCATAATCTTTCTTTTCCTTTACAAAGACTTCAAATGGTTCAATTTTGGTATACCCTTCTGTTGTTGTTTGTTGTTTAATCGTATAGTGCCCATAAGGTAGGACTACACTTGCTTTTCCTTCTTCATCTGTTGTAATGGTTTGAACAAGATTATTATCTTTATCATAAATTTCAAAGACTACATTTGGTTCTGCTTGCATGACTTGTTTGTCCCCATAACTTTTGATAAGTTTTAATGTTCCTTTGATTACTTCATTTTCTAAGGTTGCATTAATGTTTGATTGTTTGGAATCAATGAAGAATTCATAAACTGTTTCATCTTTTTGATAACCAACACCTGCTTTTGTCTCTTGTAAGTAGTAAGTTCCAAAATCAAGTAGATTCGAATCAATCGTTGCTTCCATATTTTCATCAAAAGTAACATCTGTTATCTTTTTATGATTTTTATCATAAAGTGTGAAAACAGTACCTTTTAAGGATGCTTCTCCAGGACTTTCAATGGATTTGGTATCTTTATCAATCTTTTTTAATTTGAAACCAATTTCATGAAAACAGACAGTAACAGAAAAATTATTCTCAAGTGGTTTTCCTGTTGTCATCATTTGTTGAGAATCAGGATTTAAATAGAAGAAAATCGCTTCTTCACCTCCTCTATAATTTGTACTTAGAACGGTTTGATGGCAAGTTGGATTATCATTTGTTATGGTTAGTTTGTTTCCATTAATTTTAGCAGAAGAATTAGTTGTTGTTAGAGTAGGTAAAATGTTATTGGTATCTTCTATTGTAACTTCTCTTCCAAAAACGCCATGATATGTTTGTCCATTAAAACTAGGTGCCTTCTTACTTTCTTCGATGAGACGTTCAATTTCCGCTCGTTCCTTTTGATACTTTTCAATTTTTTCACCGTTTAAGCGATCCGTGAAATAGAATGTATTTTGTGGCTCTATTTCTTCCCATATCATCATCTGCGTAATGGCATACCAATCCTCACTAGTATGATTTTGATATCCATACCCAAATCCAGCAATATCTGTGATTCGCTTCCACTTATCACTGTCAAAGAAACCAGGTTTTGTGACACCATTATAGGTAGTATTAGCATTGAAGGCTACAAATGGCTGCATACAGTATGCGGCTTTGTTATCACTGTTTCTTCGAAAGAATTTTGCTTCTTGATAGTATTTCGTGTGACCATCATCACGAACAAGATAAACACCGTCTATGAATTCTCCTTCCCGAAACGTATCTGATTTTGCTTGCACAGTATGTGTTCCCATTAAGAAAAATGAAAACGTTAGTGTTAAGAATAATAAAATTTTTTTCATATTTTCCCTCCTTTTTCTTAACGGCTATTACCTTAGCACAAATGCTATTTTTTTGTCAAAAAGGGAATTTTGCAAATTCAGCCCCAAAATCGGGGGAATTTTGCATTTTCCCCGGGGGAATTTGCAATTTTCCCCCAAAAAAGTGCCGGAATTTTGAAAATTCACTTTTTTTTAAAAAATTTCAACTTTTTGTATTAAATTCTTCGCAAACCCTTATATAACAACAAAAAATAAGGATAAAAAAATTTCTTCAAAATTTTTGTTTTTGATGTTATACTGGTGGTAGGAAAGGTGATTTTTATGGAAAATTTTCTTATTGTTTTAGAAGGTGCTAGTGATGCTGTGGGGAAGACAACACAGTGTAGGAAGTTAAAGAAGAAATTAGAAGAAGATGGATATAATGTTATAACCCATCATTTTCCAAGTTATGGATCCAAAAGTGCTTTCTTTGTAGAAGAATATTTAAAAGGAAATTTAGGAAACAAAGAATCTTTAACACCTTATGCCATTAGTAGTTTTTTTGCAGTGGATCGTCTTTATACGTTTCATACTTATTTAAAAGAAGAGTATCAAAAAGGAAAAATAATTTTACTTGATCGCTATACCACTTCTAATATGATTTATCAAGGATCCTTTTTTGCTACAAAAGAAGAACAAATAGCATTTTCCCATGAGATAGAAGAATATGAATATCAAAAATTAGGGTTACCAAAACCAGATATGGTTTGTTATTTAACAGGAGAAGAAGAGGCAATTGAAAGCTTAAGAGAGGAAAAAAAGAAGAAAGTACTTCCTGATAAATTAGAAGAAGATAAAGAATTCCTTCACCGTGTTTATCAGTGTGGTGAGATGCTCGCAAAAACCTTTCATTTTGAAATAATATCTTGTAGTAAGAATAAGAAGTGGAAAGAAGAAGATGAAATAACGGAAGAAATCTATCAAAAAATAAAGGAGAAGTTAGAATGCAAGAATTAGTGATTGGTGGTATTTATCACCATTTTAAAGGCCATATTTATAAAGTATTATGTGTAGGACGAGATGCCTCTACATTAGAAGAAGTTGTAGTTTATCAAAATGTAGAGAAAGAAGATGATATTTGGGTAAGAGGAAAAGATGAATTTTTATCTTTTGTAGATAAGGAAAAATATCCAGAAATAAAACAAAAATATCGTTTTGAAAGAATTACCGAATAGGTATTTTTCATTTTTAGAAAGGAAGAAAGTTATGACAGATATAGAAATTGCAAATAGCATTAAAGGAAAAGATATCATAAAGATTGGAAAAAGTTTAGGGTTAGAAGAAGAAGATATCATATGTTATGGAAAGCGTATGGCGAAAATAAGGAAGGAAAAAGGAAGAAAAAGTGGGAAATTAATTTTAGTGACAGCAATTTCCCCAACCCCTTATGGAGAAGGAAAAACAACCGTTAGTATTGGACTTGCAGATGCTTTGAAAAGGTTAGGAAAACAAGTATCGCTATCATTAAGAGAACCATCTCTTGGTCCCGTTTTTGGTTTAAAAGGAGGAGCCTGTGGAGGAGGTTATAGCCAGATGATTCCAATGGAGAATATTAATCTTCATTTTACTGGTGATTTTCATGCGATTACCTCTTGTAATAATTTAATTAGTGCAGCGATTTATAATCATATTGAACATGGAAATACTCTAGGTTTTGAAGAAATTCTTTTTGAACGTTGTCTTGATGTTAATGATCGAAGCTTAAGAAATATCCACCTTACTTGTGGAAAAAAAGAATATTTGGATCATTTTACTATAACATCAGCAAGTGAGATTATGGCACTTTTTTGTCTTGCTGATAATTTAAGTGATTTAAAACGCCGTCTTTCTAAAATAGTAGTAGGAAAAACCAAAGAAGATAAATTTATTACCATTGCAGATTTAAAATTAGAAGGTGCCTTAACAGTTCTTTTAAAAGATGCTTTTTTACCAAATCTTGTTCAAACTTTAGAAGAAACACCTGTTTTTGTTCATGGAGGACCTTTTGCTAATATTGCTCATGGGTGTAGTAGTGTAAGATCCATAAAACTAGCGCAATCTTTATCAGACTATGTTATAACAGAAGCTGGTTTTGGAAGTGATTTAGGGGGAGAAAAATTTCTTAATCTTGTTTGTTCAAACCATGATATAACCCCAAATGCAATTGTTTTGGTTGTAACTATTCGTGCCCTTAAATATCATGGAGAAGAAAATCTTGAACAAGGTCTTTCTAATTTAGAAGCACACATAAAGCATTTAGAAAATTATCACGTACCAATTGTTATAGCTCTTAACCAGTTTAGTGAGGATCAAGAAGAAGAGATAAGAATAGTAGAAGACTATTGTAGGAAAGAAGGAATTTCTTATGCTGTTACTTCTTCTTATCAAGATGGTGGAAAAGGAGCTCTAATACTAGGGAAGAGCGTATTAGAACAAGTAGAGGAAGAAAGTAAGTTTCAAAGTCTTGTAACCTCTTCTATGACAGTAGAAGAAAAATTAAAAGTATTAGGGGAAAAAGTTTATTGTGCCAAGGAAATTGAATATAGTGAGGTAGCCAAAAAGAAATTAGAATTATTAAAGAAAAATCATTTTAATTTTCTTCCAATTTGTGTTGCAAAAACACAGTATTCTATATCCGATGATGCGAAAAAAATAGGTTTTCCAAAGGATAATATTCTTCATGTTACCGATATAAAATTAAATAGTGGTGCTGGTTTTATTACCATTTTATTAGGAAATATTATGACAATGCCAGGATTACCAAAACACGCAAATTATGAAAAAATAGATGTGATAGAAGATAAGGTTGTTGGTATTTTTTAAAGAAAAACGCCCATACTACAAAAGGTGATAGTATGGGTTATTTATCAATTATATTTAAAGGATTGATCTCGCTTGTTGTTCTTTTTTTGATTTCAAAACTAATGGGTAGAAAGCAAGTTGGTCAATTAAATTTATTTGATTATATTATTGGAATTAGTATTGGCTCGATTGCAGCTGAGATGATGTTAAATCATGAAGTTGATTTTATAGAAGGGGTTATTGCTATTTTTACGTATGGTTTTTTAAGTTATTTTATTACAATGCTTACTATGAAAAGTATCAAAGCAAGACGCTTTTTTACAGGAAGTCCTACCATATTAATTGAAAATGGTAATATTCTTTATAAAAATCTTAAAAAAAGTAAATTGGATATCAATGGTATTTTACAAGAAGCAAGAATTAATGGATATTATGATTTAAGTCAAGTTGAATATGCCATATTAGAATCAAGTGGTAAAATTAGTTTTCTTTTAAAGAGTAAATACCAATCGCCAACAAGAAATGATTTAAAATTAAAAACAAGTTATGAAGGACTTTGTTGTAATGCTTTAATGGATGGGAAAATTATGATTAACAATCTAAAACAAATTGGAAAGGATGAAAAATGGTTACTTACAAGACTTAAAAATAATCATTATGAAAATATAGAGGATTTAATATTAGTGATTATTGATAGCAAAGAAAAAATGACAGTCTTTCAAAAAAATGACACTCTACATGAAATTAAAATATTAGAATAATACCATGTTTTTATTTGTATTTTCGTTTGATTAGTTTTGCTTGTACTACAATTCTTCCTCCTTGATTGTTTTGACAGGTAGAAAGAGTCAGTATTTTATCATTGATATCAACATCGGTATCGATGGGAGCCGTATTTCTTGCTTTCATTGTATAAAGCCATTTGGCTTTTTTATTTTTACTACTAAAATTAGGAGTAATATAATAGTTTTCTTCTTGAATGGTATAAATAGAAAAAATTTGAAATAACATACTTTCTTTTTTGGTAGAAAAAGATATTACATAATTTGATTTTTCTTCTTGCCAAGAAGGAGATAACAATTCTTTTAAAGAGCCAAAAAGAGCACCATCTAGTCTTCTATGTCCATAAAGAATTGTATTATCACTTAGTGGTTCTAAAGAATTTCGATAATCCATAAAAATCCAACCTGCTTTGTTATCTTCTTTATCAAAAGAATGGGTTAAATAAAATTCATTATCGGTTGTCTTTACAACGGGATAATTTATTTTTGTATTTGGAATATGAAGGAAAGCAACTGTATCATTGTTTTGTTGTTCTAATATTGATAGATTAACTTCATAAAAAGGAAACATTGCATAGTAATAATAATTATTTGCTCTACTTTTAGGAGGATTTACAAGTTCTCCTTCCTCTTTCTTTTCTGTTATTTCAATTTTTTCTTCAATTTCTGTACTTAATTGTCGAATTTTGGAATTATCTTGAAACCAATTTAATATAGTGTATAGTGAGAAGATAATAATACTAAGACACAATATTGGAATAACAATTAAGATCCCCTTTCTTCTATTGTTCTTTTCTGTTTTCTCATTTTGTGTCTTAAAAAATTCTTCTATTGTCATATACTTTTTCATTTAATCACCTCGATTATTGAAGAAGGACTAAATATTCTTATGAGAAAAGGAGGAGAATTATGAAAAAAAATCGATTGTTTTTACTGATTGCTGTTATGATGTTATCGATCATACCAAATGTTTTTGCCGCAACTACTTATGGTACTGTAAAAGATATTACGGAAGCAACAGGAGATTCCCTTACTTCTGGAAAAGGAACCATTTCAACGAGTGGAGATACAACCACCATTCGTTATGATGCCGCAACATTTAAAATGTTGGAAGCAGATGATGATGCAGCCGATGGTGTAAGACCAGGACCTGCTGCTTGGATTGGATTTGAAATAACAGAACCGGATGATAAGAAAGATTCTAGTTTTAAAGTTACGATGCCAGATGATAAAGTAGAACAAATAAAAGCAGGTTCTTTTAAGGACTTTGTTGGAATTACACCACACAACTTAGAAAAAGTTCTATTAGAAGGCAAACTTTTAACTTACAAATATTCCTTTGACTGGGATGAAGATGGAACAGACGACCAATTCGTTATTATTCAAATTGACCCAGAGAAAGTAACATTAACACCAACCGAGGGTGAAGAGGAATCATGGTCTCCAGAAATTGCGAAAAAAATAAAAGATGAGAAAAATACCAATCCCGATACTTCTGATATTAACTTATTTCTCTTAATTGGACTATTAACTGCTGGTGGTGCAGGACTTGCTTATTACTTTAAAAAGGCTTAAATTGCCTTTTTTCTTTTCTTGCATATAGTACTATAGAAAGAAGGGAAAAAATGAATCCAAAATTTCCATTTTTAAAACCCGGTTGTTATATAAAAGGAGATATGGGACCAACGGGACCCAAAGGCGATATTGGGCCACAAGGTCCGATGGGCCCACAAGGAATAGCAGAAACTATCACGTTAGGAAATATAAAAACAACCGACGCAACGGAAGAAGCTCAAATTATTGATCGAAAAACAGGATCTACCCATGTTTTTGATTTTATTCTTCCCAAAGGAGAAAAAGGTAAAGATGGTTCCAGCGTTAATATTTTAGGATCTTATAATACAAAAGAAGAATTACAAAAAGAACATCCAATTGGTGAAATCGGAGAGTCTTACTTAGTAGGAGAAAACCTATATGTATGGGATGATGAAATGAAAGAATGGAAGGATGTTGGTATTATAAAAGGACCTACAGGACCAATGGGTCCACCAGGACCTTTGAATATTCCAACTGCTATCTTTTTTAAGTTTAACGAAAATACCAATGGAGAAGAAATAAAATCACTTGCTCGCCTTCCTTTTAATGTAAAAATAGGGGATCAAGATAATTCCTATTTTGTTTTAAATCAAGAGGATGCGACCATTACGTTTCTTAAAAGTGGTACTTATTATGTTCATTTTGTGGTTCTTGCACATCCTATTAATGGAACACAGTATAAAGATGATCATGATATGATTGCCATTGGATTTACCAAAGTAATAGAAGATAGTGTTTATGCAGGTGGTAGTATGTGGGACAATAACAAAGAAACCGTCTCTATTGTTGGAAATGGTATTGTAAACCTTCCATATGATTATGAAAAGTTTGATCTTGTTAACTTTAGTAAATATCCTATTTATTTGGATAGTCCACCAAGTGCTTATACTTATACAAGTTCGAATTATATTAATCCTGTGGTACAACTTACCATTCAAAAAATCAAATAAAAGTTTGTTTTAAAAAATAAACTTTTTTCTTTGGACGTTTGTCCTATACAAGAAAAAGACCCAATCATAACGTAATAGTAGAGGTGAAAGTATGTTAAATCAATTAGAACAATTATCTCCTATCCTACAAGCTTTTCTTGCTACTTTATTTACTTGGGGTGTAACAGCGTTTGGTGCTAGTATTGTTTTCTTTTTTAAGAAAGTAAACAAAACATTAATGGATGCTTTACTAGGGTTTGCAGCTGGTGTTATGATTGCTGCTAGTTTCTTTAGTTTGATTGTTCCAGCTCTTGATATGGCCGATGACTTACATATGATATCTTGGCTTGTTGTAACACTTGGTTTCTTGCTTGGTGGAACGCTTCTTTTTATTGGTGATAAGACGTATGATTTAATAGAGAAAAAAAGAAAAAAGGAAAAAGAAAAATGTTCAAGTAAAAAACGTTGTTTTATGTTAATCTCCTCCATTACCCTTCATAATATTCCAGAAGGTCTTGCTGTTGGTGTTGCTTTTGGTAGTCTTGCTTATCATATTCCAGGATCTACATTTATTGCCGCTCTTACCTTAGCAATTGGAATTGGACTTCAAAACTTTCCAGAGGGAAGTGCCGTATCGCTTCCTTTAAGAAGAGAAGGATTTTCAAGAGGAAAAGCATTCTTTTATGGACAAGCATCTGGTATGGTAGAACCAATTGCAGCTGTTATTGGTGCGGCACTGGTATTAAAAATTAAAATGATCTTACCATTCTTACTTGCTTTTGCAGCTGGCGCTATGATTTATGTTGTTGTAGAAGAATTAATTCCAGAAAGTCAAGCAAACAAGAAAAAAGACTTAATGGCTTTCTTTACTTTGTTTGGTTTTTCCATCATGATGATATTAGATATTACGTTAGGATAAAAAAAGACCTTCTGGTCTATTTTTTCGATTCTATAATATTTCTCTCTTCTAATACTTGATTCGCATACGATACAATTAATCCATCGATACCAGTACGGTTTAAACTCATTTTTCTTTGATAATTTTTTGCTACACTATTTCTCATAATTGCATAAGCATCTTCAAAGGGAACAAAACCAACTAAATTGCTTCTTGCATTATTACTTCTTGTAAACCCATTATAGTCTTTATCTTTAACAAGCATAGCTAGTCCACTGTATGCCATTTGTTTTCCTGTTACTTCACTATTTCCTCTTTCATACTCTGCTTGATATTTTTGATAGTTTGCTACTACAGCATCTTCTAATATTCTTTCTTTTCTCTTAGCTAATAGTCTATCACAATATTCATTGATCGAAGCATTGTTTTCTCTTAAGATTTTTGGTAAAGATTCGAACAAACCGTATTCAATAAAACTTCTTCGAACATTGTTTTCTCTTGTTAAGTATTGTAATTTACCACTTCTTAAGAATTCATTTAAAACAGAATAAGCATATTGTTGATCATATTGTTTGCTTACGGTATCAATCATATTTAAAAGAATAGAATCGATATTTTTTAAATGACTATCCCTTGCTTCTTTTTCCTGTTTTCTTTTCTCTTTTACTTTTCTAACTTCTTCATAAAAACTATCTTGATCGGATATTTTATGATAGTGATTAAGATAATCGTGAAAAGAAAAGTTAGGATTTGAAGAGGCTAGAAAAAGATCAAGTATTTCTTTCACATTAACAAAATCTTCTTCATTAAAACTTTTATCATCCATAAAGTCATGCATAGTATCTTCAATCTTTTCATAATTCATAAAACGTTCTTGATAGTATTTTTTTCCATAATTAAGAAAGTCATTGATATTAATATTATTTAAATTACCTTCACGCTTTCTAGTATCCACATAGTTTGTTAGAAACTGTGTAAGTGTATGATTATAAGATAGTTTTTTATCCGATGCGAAAGCAATATTTCCGATATGAAAAGCAAAAGGATTGGCATCAATTAAACCTTCTTTTATGTATGGTTGTTCTTGAATAAAATTAAAAAGATCCACTGCATCTTGATCATGCTTTAGCCGAACTACAATATTATCAAAACGAATATGTTTTCCTATTTTTGATAAATGAGCAATATTATTTTGTGCTAAATAATCAAAGATAATATTGGCGCCTTTTTCTACATGCATACTATCAAGTGGAATATACATTTTAATTGCGTCACTTCCATTTTTTAGTATTTCTTCTCGTCGATTGGTAAACTGACAAAAGTATTTCCAGTTTTCAGCAACAAAAACATCAATATTAGAAACATTCTGATACCGTCTTATAAAAGATGGAAACATAGAAGATGAAAGATCAATACTTCTTTCTTTTTCATCAACACCTTGACGAACAAAATAACTGTAAATTGCATTCATAGTACCTTTTGATTGAAAAGATAGTGTTTCGTTTTGAATTGCAATATCTCTTAAAAATAGGAGAAATTCATTCATCTTTTGATATTTTATTTTCCAATCACTCATCTTTTGCTTCCTCCTTGTTGATGCTTTTTATTATTTCTTCTAGCTCTATTGTATCTTCTAATTCAGGATCCAAAAAATCAAGTTCTTTTTCTCCTTTTTCCAATTCTTCCTTAAACTCTATTTCTTCACCATGATACATTATCTTCATATTAATCACCTATTATAATAATATCATAAGAAATAAAATTAAGAAATCTTTTTTATAGAAAAAGACCTTTCGGTCTATTCCAAATATAGTTTTTCTCCTTTTTTTAAGTTAATGGCATAAAGATCATCACTTTTACAAGTAAAAATCAAAGTTGGAGTTTTCTTAACTTCTTCTTTTTTTGGTTCTTCTTTTTGTACCGGTGTTGTACTTTCTGTTTCCTTCTTCGGTTCTTCTTTTACAACTGGAATTGTTTTAAACTGATACCCATAACTACTTAAAACGGTAATACTATCATCAATCCATAAGCATTCACTTGGATGCTTTCCATTGTTAATTGACCAATATCCAGCATTGTTTTTATGCCAACCTGTTCCTGTAAATTTTCCTCTTCCACATTCCATATGAACGTGATTTCCACTGGCATTTCCCTTTGTTCCTTCTTCATAAAACGCAGTACCTCTTGGAATTATTTGTCCAACGGATAAATTAGAAATATCATTATCATGCGCAAACATCATAGTCATATAATCAATGGTACCATCTGGATATTCTACAACATCAACACTTTCAAGCCATACTTCATTGGCATCCTGTGGATAAATTTTTTTTATTACTCCTGTAAAAGGTGCCCGTACAGAATCAATGCCTGTATCTTTTCCAGCATTATCAAACGCATAACTATCCTTATGGGTTCCTTCCATAACTCCTTGTGTAATTCGCATATAAGAACAAGGAAATAGAGGTTTTTCCATTATTTCTCACTTCCTGTCTTAATTAAATTTTTCTTAGGAACCGATAACACATCACTTTTCTCTACCAAAGTAGAATAAGATTTTAATTTTCCTTCTAACGTTTTGTATATTGTATCCGCACCAATAAAACTAAAAAGTCCTACCCAAAGACTTTCTGGAAATGGAACACTGGTAAACGTTCTACAAAATAAAACTCCAAGTACCATATTAACAAGGAAACTATAAATACTAAGAAGATTTGGATTTTTAAAAGCTTGTTTTGTTTTTTGAACCAAAGCACAAGTAATAACACTAAGGGCGATGGAAACAACTAACATTTGTTGTAAAATTGTAAGCTTTAACATGTTTTTTCCTCCCTAATGTAATGTATGCCAAAAATGAAAAAATGTGTCACATTTTTGACAACAAAGATAAAAGGAAGAAATGAAGGGGATAATAGACATAGAAAAAATACTTGATATTTTTTCCTTTTTTAGAAGAATAAAAGAAAAGAGGAACAATAGAGAAAAGACAATATAGTTGTGTTGTAGGTCCAACAGTAAATAAAACACTTAAGAAATAAAACAAATACATAAGGAGCAGATTTTGATGAAACAAATAACAAAAGAAAATAAGTAAAATACCAAGCATACCATAGTCAAAAAAGAAGATGGAAGCAAGTAAAGAAAAGAACAAAACAATAAGAAAGTCACCTAGGAAACAAAAGATCTTATCTTCTATTTTATTAAAGTTTTTATGAATGACTATATTTATTTTATTGATTGCTATTAGCATCAAAAGACCAAAGCTTAGGGTAAAGAAAATATTTTGTTTCAAAGGATCATAAAAGGTATTCGAAAGTGCATAATCATAAATTGGCTCTGATAGGAGGGCAAATAGGAAAAGACGAAAGAAATATTTTCTTCTATCTTTGGTATGATAAAATCCTTCCACCAATAAGAATACAAAAATGGGAAAACTAATTCTTCCAATAATGCGAAACAAAGAAGAATATGGAAAAGCAAAGAAAAGACCAATATGATCAATGGTCATAGTAACAAGGGCAATTATTTTTAAAGAAAAATTAGAAAGATTCTTCATCACTGTATCAACTCCTATTTTATTGTACCAAAAAGAAAACCTCATAACAATGTTATGAGGAAAAAAACATTAACGTTTACTAAATTGTGGTGCACGACGTGCTTTTTTAAGTCCTGGTTTCTTACGTTCTTTCTTACGTGGATCACGTGTAATAAAGCCTTCACTCTTAAGAATCTTACGGAAACTATTTTCAGAATCTTTTGGAGTTGTACTATCGTACTCTAACAGTGCTCTTGTAATACCATGACGAACAGCACCAGCTTGTCCTGAGAAACCTCCACCTGATACATTAGCAACAACATCAAAGGTTTCACTTGTGTTGGTTGCAACAAGTGGTTGCATTAAATCCATGACTAAGGTTTGATATGGAAAATATTCATTGACATCTCTTCCGTTGATGGTAATTTTTCCAGTTCCAGGTGTTAGTGCAACACGAGCAACAGAAGTTTTTCTTTTTCCAGTTCCTGTATAAACTTTCATTTCTTTTGCCATCATAACCCTCCTATTTAATCTCCATTACTTCTGGCTTTTGAGCCATATGTGGATGTTCATTACCTGCATATACAAATAATTTTTTATACATGCTTCTTCCTAAACGATTCTTAGGTAACATTCCTTTTACAGCTTTCTCTACCATTTCTTCTGGATATTTCTCGATCATTTCTTTTGCTGTTCTTTCTCTTAGTCCACCTGGATATTGAGAATGACTATAATACTTTTTATTTTCAAGCTTATTACCAGTTAATAATACTTTTTCAGCATTAATGATAATAACATAGTCACCACAATCAATATGAGGTGTATACGTTGGTTTGTGCTTACCACGTAATAGTACGGCTGCTTTGCTTGCAACGCGACCCAAAGGTTTTCCCTCTGCATCAATTACATACCAAGCTCTTTTTACTGTTTCTTTTTTTTGCATATAACTTGTCATAATAACTCTCCTTTACTTAAATTGAACTTTCCCACGGTTCAATTTATGTGGGGATATCAATGTACCGATTAAAATTATACTAGAAGTAGCCTTTAAAGTCAACAGTTTTTGAAAAAAAGTGTGACTTTTAAGTTGAAATGTCCTATTTTTAAGTTTTGATTTTTAAGTTAAAATGTCCTATCAAAAAAGGGTGCTT
>CANQYK010000027.1 GCA_947628065.1 uncultured Bacilli bacterium
AAAGGAGAAGCAAAACCACTAACAGATACTGGAGTAAATCCAGAAAGAATATTAGAAGAAGGAAGTATTGGAAAGAATCAACAAAATGATTATACCTTAAGAATATGGATTATAAATAGTCAAGAAGATATAACCAATCAAGTATTTAAAGCGAAGATAAGAGTAGAAAATACATTAAAACCAAATGATATTAATGTAGATAACAATAATATCGTACTTGATATTAATAAAAAGAAACAAGAACAAATAAGTATCAACAAAGAAGAGTTAGGTGAGGTATCTTATCAAAGTAAAGATTCTTCTATAGCAGAAGTATCCCCTGATGGATTAATAACAGCAGTAGGAATTGGAAGTACAGAAATAGAAGTTATAAGTGGAAGTTATAAACAAACAATAAGAGTAAAAGTAGAGAAAACAGTAGAAGCAACCTATGTAAAACAAGGCCTTGGAGTACAAGAGATAGAGAAGGAAAAGGATAGTTGTGTCTTAAAGACAAAAGGTGAAGTATGTGAGAAAACACTTCCAACAATAACGATGAAATCAGATGAATATACAGCTGTTGGATGGAATACTTTAAAAGATGGACAAGAAGGACAAAATGGAAAGATAACCTTCCAAGATAATGTTACTTATTATGCGATTAGTTATAAAAATGAAATACCATATAAAGTATTCTTTAATGGAAATGGTAATGTAATTGATAGTGAAGAGAAAAGTTGTAGTCTATCAAAAGCTTATAATGATACTCCACAATCAACTAGTTGTACGGTTATAACACCAACAATATCAGTAAATGATAAAACACCTGTTGTTGTAGGTTATAATCAAGAGAAAACAGCAACAACAGCAGAAGTAGGAAGTGGACAAGAACTTGTTGTAAATAAAGATAACAATGGTAAAACATACTATGCAATAACCAAAAGTGAAGGACAAGAATATAGTGTAAAATTTGATGGAAATAATAATCAAATCGATGCGACAGAGAAGAGTTGTAGTATCAAAGAGACTTACAATGGAGAAAAACAGGAAAGCAGTTGTACCGTTATTACCCCAACGATATCCGTTAATCCAAATACACCAACCATTATTGGCTTTAGTCAAAACCAACAAGGAACAGAAAAAGAAGTCGATCATAAAAGTGAGTTAGAAGTAAATGCTGTTAATAATGGAAAGACTTATTATGCAATAACAAGAAAAGATGCAGTCAATAGAGAAGTTAATTATTCCAAACAAGGAATAGGAGTAACAGCGATAGGAAAAGAAAGTGATAGTTGTGAGATACCAGCTGTTTATAATGGGGCAATACAAGAGACAAGTTGTATGGTAGATGCACCAGATATTACGGTATTAGAAGGATATACGAAAGTAGGATGGAGTGAAAACAAAGATGATACAGCAGGAATAGCAGTAGGAGCAAAGATAACATTGTCAGTGGAAGAAGATGCTCCAACTTATTATTCGATTAGTTATAAAAATGAAGTTACTTATAAAGTAAACTTTAATGGAAATGGGAATGTTATTGATGCAACAGAGAAAACATGTATTATAGGAAAAGCCTATAATACAACACCACAAGGAACAACATGTAATATCGAGACCCCAACAATATCTGTTAATGCTAATACACCAACCATCATTGGATATAGTATAGCAAGTGATAATCATGAGAAAGCAGTAGGAAGTAAAGCTCCTTTGACAGTAGATGGAAGTATCAATGGAACAACTTATTATGCTCAAACAACAGCACCAGCTAAGAAACATACAATAACATTCAATAAAAATGGAGCCCAAAGTCAAACAGATGAAAGTAATGTAGCTCAAACAGCAGAAACGGTTACAAGAAGTTGTACAAGGGAAGCAAAATTTAACGGAGAAGAACAAGTTGCAACTTGTAGTGTAACATCCCCAACAATCGTTGGAACAGGTATCACCCCTGATGTTATAGGGTATAGTGATGCAACTGGAAATCATAGTAATGGATGGTCTCATAATAGTCCAAAAGAAATATCAGGAGATGCTACATGGTATGCTCAAACAATGAAAGCAGCAGTAACAAAAAATGTATCTTATCAAAAAACAACAGGAATAGTAACGATTGGAAAAGAAAGTGATAGTTGTACCATAGCAGCAATTTATAATAACAATGGAGGAAAATCTCAAGATACAAGTTGTACCGTACAAGCTCCAAATATAACAGTAGAAAGTGGATATAAAGTAATAGGATGGAATACAAGTAATGTGGCAACCACAGGAGTAGCAGCGGGAACTAACTTAACCTTAACAAATGCATCAACAACCTATTATGCTTTGGCAAAATTAAAAACGGCAGTAGATAAATTGTTATCAGATTATACGAATGAAGCTAGTCTACAAGACTATCAAAAAAGTACAACAACACAACAGAAGAATATGTATGTGTTTACGCATACAGCAGGAGCACAACAGTCCAATTACACATCAGAAGAATTAACAGATTACAGATATATTGGAGCGGATCCAAATAATTATGTAACCTTTAATGATGAAACATGGAGAATCATTGGAATCTTCACAGTAGAAGATGCGAATGGAAAAAAAGAAAAAAGAATCAAACTAATAAGAGGTGAACCATTAGTGGCAGGCTCAAGTTATTTTATGTCATGGGATAATAAGACTACTGGGACAGGTTCAGCAGATGATTGGGGAGGTAGTAATTGGTGGGGAGATTCAAGACTAATGATGGTATTAAATCCAGGATATGAAACAGATAGCTTGTTAATCAGTGGAACAAAAGGAAGTCTTTATTGGAATCAGGAAAGTGGGGAATGTCCATTTGGTTATGATGATGGATTAGCAGATTGTAATTTTACAAGTATAGGATTAAAAGACAAATTTCAAGGGATGATAGGAGATACAAAGTGGTACTTGGGTGGAACGGCAAATTATGAAAGTGCAGATAATGGAACAGCAGCACATTTTTATTCCTATGAAAGAGGAAAGAATGCATATGGAGTAAATACAATAAATGTCAATGCAACAAGTAAAGAAGTAAAAAAGAATTCAATCATAGAAAATATTGTTCAACCAATGATAAATGCGATTGCGAATACAACAAGAGGAATCAGTTGGACAGGGCGTGTTGGATTAATGTATCCTTCTGATTATGGATATGCAACAAGTGGGGGAATAAATAAAACACGGGATGACTGTTTATCAGATACATTATATAGTTACGATGTGTCAGATTGTTCAAATAATGACTGGCTCTTTATCGGTGCTTATCAATGGACAATCGCCCCGAACTCGGAGAATGCCTACGAAGTGATGGTTCTTTCTGACAGTGGGTATCTTGAACGCTATGATGCGGGCAACTACGTACTTGTACGTCCATCTGTATATCTAAAGGCAGATATTTTATATAAAAAAGGAGATGGAAGTCAAGCAAATCCTTTTAGCTTTACAGATGATCTAAATGCTGACCTTGAAGCACCGGTTTGTAAGTTTGCGAATAATTCAACTACTGATTTTTCTAGTGGTGGAACCATTATTGTAGAGTGTACGGATGATGGTGAAATCGTAACTGATTTAGCAACTGATAGTTTTCATGTACTTTATACAGACTTAGAAAAAAAGGATAAGGATTATGATGTTACCACTACATTATCCAAAACAGAGAACATTCAAAATGGAAAACGGTATACATTTACAGTAAATAAAAAAGAAAATGATAGTTGGATTTCACATAGTGGCGGTACTCTTTCTCTTAAAATAAAAGCAAATTCTGTTATTGATAAGGGTGGCAATGGTAATAAAGAAGTTAGTCAAAAAGTGACAGGTGTTATAAGACCTATTTGTAAGTTTGCGGATAATACAACTACAGACTTTACAAATGGTGGTAATATTATTGTAGAATGTACGGATAATAGTAATGAACTTGTTGGGGAATTTACAAGTGATGATCTTTATGTTTTAAATACAGGACTTGAAACATCGGATTGGACATATCCTGTTATTGCTGATTTATCCAAGACAGAAAGTATTACAAACGGAAAACGATATACTTTTACGGTTGATAAAACAAAAAATGATAAATGGATTACTCATTGCGGTTATATTTACCTTGTTATTGAAGAAGATGCTATTCGCAATAAGTATGATAGTTATAATTTAGAAGCTTATAAAAGAATAGAAGGAATTCGACCTAACTATTGTGCACCTAGTATTGGAGATGTAGGATAAATAAAAAGAAGAAAAGAGTTAAATTTTCTTTCTTTTTTCTTGTATTTTTTTCTAATTTCGATATAATAAATAATTAGAAAAAGGAGGGAATAAGGATGAAGATACCAGTTATGATTGTAAACGAAGTTGTCTTATTCCCAAATACTGAATATCGGATTGAAACAAACGATAAAGAATTAGAAAATTTAATTCATACAATTGAAGAAAGTGATACACGAAGTGTTGCAATCATCCACTCCTTAGATGGAGAGTCTAGGGATGATGTTTTATCTTTTCCATCCATTGGTATTTATTCAATGCTCTCTTTTAAATTAATGGTACCAAATTCTAAAATTCGGGCTGTTTTTGGTTGCTATCGTCGAGTATATTTATCGAATTATGAAAAAATAAATGGTATTTATTATGCTGAAATGAAGGAAGTAGAAGAGAAAATTGACAAACAAGAAGAAAATCGTTATTCAACACTACTTCTTCGTTCTTATGAAAAATATGTTCATTATGTCTCAAGTGTTAGTAATGCTATGTTAAATCAATTGTCTGGTATCTTATCTCTTTCTTCTTTAACAGATTCTCTTGCTATGTTACTTCCAATTGAAATAAAAAGTAAGAAAAAATATTTGTATGAACTTGATGTTGTGGTACGTGCGAAAAACTTACTAGAACAATTGAAAGAGGAGATGTCTCTTGCAAAACTAGAACATGATATTGATGAAAAAGTTCAAAAAGAACTTGATAAAGAACACAAAGAATACTTTTTAAAAGCAAGAATCAAAGCTATGAGTGCGGAATTAGGGGAAGAAAGTGTAAAAGAAAATGAAATAAAGAAATATAAAAATCGTCTTAAAAAATTAAAGTGTAATCGAAAGGTAAGAGAGCGAATCAAAGATGAAATCAGGCGTTATGAAAGTGCTTCTTCTTCTTCACCTGAACTTGTTATGATGAAAGACTATATTGAATGGATGTTATCTCTTCCTTGGGAAGTTATGACAAAAGATGTAACTTCTTTAAAGCAGATCAAAAAAACATTGGATGAAAAACATTATGGTATTGATGATGTTAAGTTGCGAATTTTAGAATACATTGCTGTAAAGCAGAATTCCAAAAAAGAGCGAAGTCCTATTCTTTGTTTGATTGGGCCACCGGGTGTTGGAAAAACTTCTCTTGCTTATAGTATTGGCGAAAGTTTAAACCGTAAGATTGCTAGTATTTCTGTTGGTGGAATTAACGATGAAGCAGAAATTGTTGGGCATAGAAGAACTTATATTGGTGCTCTTCCTGGTAGAATTTTACAAGGAATGAAAAAAGCTTCTAGCAATAATCCTGTTTTTATTATTGATGAGATTGATAAAATGCGAAAAGACATGAGAGGGGATCCTGCTAGTAGTTTGCTTGAAGTTTTAGATAAAGAACAAAACAGTCATTTTCAAGATCATTACATTGAAGAAGCTTTTGATTTATCCAATGTTATGTTTATTGCAACTGCTAATTATGAAGAGCAAATTCCTATGGAATTAAAAGACCGATTAGAAATTATTCATATTCCATCTTATACCGAATATGAAAAGTTAGATATTGCTAAAAATTATTTGATTCCAAAAGCTCTTGATGAAGTAGGCCTTACAACATTACAAGTTACTTTTTCTGATTCTGCTATTTTATCGATTGTTCGCTATTATACAAAAGAAGCTGGTGTTCGAGATTTAGGAAGAATCTTATCTAAAATATTACGCAAAATTGTAAGAGAAAATTTAGAAGGCGATACTGTTTTTTTACGAGAAATAGGAGAAGAGCAAGTAGAGAAATATTTAGGAAAAAGACGATATACTTTTTATGAACAGGAAGAGAAAAAACAAATTGGAGTTGTAAATGGTCTTGCTTATACTCCATTTGGTGGTGATGTACTGCCTATTGAAGTGACTTATTATCAAGGAAAAGGTAATTTAATTTTAACTGGTTCTTTAGGGGATGTTATGCGTGAATCGGGTCAAATTGCTCTTAGTTATATTAAAGCAAACTATTTAGAGTTTAATATTGGAAAATGGGTGTTTGATCGTGATATTCATATTCATGTTCCAGAAGGTGCGGTAGAAAAAGATGGTCCTTCTGCTGGTATTGCTTTGACAACGGCTTTGATTAGTAGTTTTCGAAAAAAAGAAGTTCCATCGAGTATTGCTATGACAGGAGAAATTACCTTACAAGGTAGGATTCTTGCGATTGGTGGGTTAAGAGAAAAAATATTAGGTGCTTACCGAGCAGGAATCAAAAAAATCTATTTACCAAAAGAAAACAAAAAAGATTTGGAAGAAATTCCTGATGAAATCAAAGAAAAAATAGCTTTTGTTTTGGTATCTAATTATCAAGAAATAGAAAAAGATTTATTTTCTTAAAACACTTTTGAAGTGTTTTTTTTGTCAATGGATGTCAAGAAATAGACTTTTCCTCTTATTTTGCTTATAATCTGTGTTATACTAAGAATTGAGTAAGAGAGTAGAAGAAATAATGCTTGACAAATTTGTTGTTTTTGTGTATAATATGTGCCAATATGAAAGAAGGGGAGAGTATGTATACAGAGGAATATAATAAAAGACCATTTCCATTTCGTGACTTTTTATTAAAATTTATTATTGTTGTTATCTTTGTATTATTGATTATTTGGTTAATTCCAAAATTTACACAACCAAAATTAAAGAAAACAAGTACCAAAGAAGAAACTGTTTTAGAACAAAATATTCTTAAAATGAAAGAGGCAGCAATTACTTATTATAGCAAGGAAGAAAATCTTCCAGAAGATGGAAAAAAAGAAGTATTGACACTAAGACAAATGGTAAATCAAAAATTATTATCTGCTTTTCGTGATAAAGATGGAAAAGCTTGTAATGTTGATAAAAGTTATGTACAAGTAACAAAAGAGAATGAAGAATATTTATTAAAAGTTAATTTACAATGTTCCGAGGAAGAAGATTATATTTTAACAAAAATAGGAAAATATACTTATTGTGAAAATAGTAAAATATGTGAGAAAGATTTAACCAAGCAAGAAACGCAAACACAAGAAGAACAGAAAGAAGAAAAACCAAAAGAAGAAGTACCAAAGGAAGAGGAAAAAGTAGAAAAACAAGAGGAGAAAAAAGAGGAGCCAAAAGAAGAAGTAACGCCACAACCACAACCAGAACCTGCAAAAACGACACTTTATGAATACAAAAAAGAAATACCAGGTGTTTTTTCAAACTGGAGTTCATGTGATGAAAATAATCTTTCTAATTGGAAATTAAATAGTGATCGATTACCAGAATCTATTTGTGATAATAACGATAAAAATTGTCTAAAACAAATAAGAATTTTAAGACGAAAAGAATATATCGGTGTTGATAATGGAGTAAAAATATATGCAACAAGAGTTTACTACTGTATTCAGACAAGAACGTATCAAGAAGGATCTACCGACATTAAATGGAGTAGCAATAACAATGATCAATCTTTGATTCAGAATGGTTATGTATTAACCGGAAAGACAAAAGTCGAATAAGGAGGAATTTAAAATGAAAATAGTAGGATTTTATCAATTTCATGAGAAAAAGGAACAAACAGGAGAGATTGAAAATTTATATTGTATTGTAGAACAAGATGAAAGTGGAAATTATACGGCACGTTATACGGATGATTTTGAACAAGCTAACAATATAGAACTTGTAAACTTTTATCGTAGTATGAAGTATAAAAGTGTAGAAGAACTTTTAAAGGATCATAAGAGATTTGGCCGTCAACTTAACAATGAAGTATTTCGTAAGAGGTTATTAGAGGTATATGGAATTGATACCAAAGATATCAAAAATTTCTTTGATGAAGTAAAGAATGAAGAGGAAGAAAAAGAAGAAGAAGAAGAGAAAAAAGACGAAAAGAAGTTACCAATTCGTAATTTAAAAGTACGTAAGGGATTTTTTGAAAGAATGGTAAGTGCTATTAAAAAATACAAAAAGAGAGTGATTGCTGGTATTGCTGCTGTTGCTGTTATGGCAGGAACGGTATTTGGATGTCATTTAAACCGTGAAAGTAAAACAGGGGATGCCGTTGCTGTTGTTGATACAAGAGATGATTTGGATCAAGAAAATGAGATTGTAATAGAGAAAACAAAAGAAGAAGAAATGAACGAATTGATAGAGGAAACACAAAACTCTAAAGTTAAAACTTTTATGCAAAACTTCCGTGATCGTATCTTTGGATTTAATAAATTAGCAAGTTCTTATCAAGATTCACAAAATAGAATTTTAGGACTTACACCAGAACAATTAACTGCAAAAGATATGGCAATTTTTGGAGATCGCTATGGTAGTATCATTAATAACATAGGAACGATTAAGGATCCATATCTATATAATACTTCTTTTTTAGAAGCAGATAATATCATGACGCAAGTATCAGTATTACAAAAGAAGAGTAGTGGATTATGGTCTCATTTTGAAGATAGTGATATTGCTAAGTTTGCTACAAAATATGAATCTTCTATGATTTCTTTGAATCAAGCAGAAAAAGAGGCTGATAAGAAAAAACATGCAGAAGATTTCTTGAAAATGTTTAAGAAAGACTTTAAAATTGATACAAGAGATTGGGATCCAAAAGAATTATTCCAAAAAAATCCAAAATATCTTGCTGTTATGCCAACGGTAAAAGCTTTTATGTTAAAAGCAGAAGATAGTATTGATGATGATTCTTTAAAAAATGATTGGAAGAAAATAGAAAATGCTTATCAGGAAGTAGCAAAAGAAAATATTAAAAAGGCAATAACATCATTGAAACAAACAGAAGATTCTATTGCATATGAAGATTATATGGAAAAAATAAAAGCAGCAATGCGTGAGAAAGAACTTTATCCAACTGGTATTGCTAATATTACAACAACGACATATTATCAAGAAGCTTTAAAACTTCCAAAATTGGAAGTAAAAAGCAATCTTGTAGAACTTGTTCCAACGGTACCAGTAGTTAGTACAATAACACCTACTCCTGTTGCAACGGAACCAGTACAACAAGAAGAAGTGGTTGTTAGTGATCAGAGTTCTTATGAGAGTGAGAATAGCGTACCATCTTATTCTACAGAAGATGAAAATTATACTGTTGATGAAGATGTACCAACCTATGATACTAGTGATGAAAACTTTGAATATGAGGAAGATGAGAATAGTGAACAACAAGAAATACCAGTAGAAACACCAACGCCTACACCAACTCCAACAGAGACAAAAGAAGATACGTTACAACAAGAGCTTGATGAAGCTAATAAAGCAATTGAAGATGGTGGAAAAGGAAAAATACCAGAAGATTTTAATGGAATTCCAGGAGTTGTTGATGATAATGGTTATTTTGATGGAAGTATTGAAGATCTTACAACCGATAGCAATGGAGTAGTAGAGAGTGAGGAAGAAGTAACCAATGAAAGTACAGAAGCTCCATCTACAATAGAAGAAAGTGAAGAAGATTATGTACCAGCTACGGATTCTTCTGTAGAAGAAGTTCCAGTGGTAACAGAAGATGCAACATCTGTTGAAGAAGCAGCAGAACAAGCAGTGGAAGCAATGGCAAATGGACAAGATGCGACACTTGTATATAATATGGATAATGGAAATTATCATGTTAATATAGAGATGCCTGAAGAAAAAGCTTCTACCTATACGATGTAATTTAAGTCAAGTTTTTCTTGACTTTTTTCTTTTTTTGAAGCAAGAACTTGAATTTTTTTTGTTCTTTTGCTATACTGATAATAGAATATAAGGTAGGTGATACTATGGGAAGAATAAAAGCAATGGGCTTATCAGTGGAAGAATTAAAAGAACCTTTTGCCTTGACCGATGAGGAAAAAGATACATTAAGTGAGTTTTTAAATGGTAATAAAAGTGCTATGGATGAAGAAGAAAGAAAACGTCTTGTAGAAACAATTACGCAAGATGTTGCTCATTTTGGTCAACTTCTTAATCATTCAGAGTCTTTTATTAGCGAAGAAGCAAAACAAAAAAAAGAAGAATTTGATAAAAAAATGGAAAGTCTTTCTTCTCTTGATTTTTCTTCTCTTAAAAGTTTTTGTAGAGAAGTAATTGAGGAATATCAACAAAGAGAGAAAGAAGTGGTTCAGTTTCTTGGTGAAAACGATGATAAAAAAGAAGAGAAGGAACAAGTTCTTTTGATAAAAGATTGTCTTGATCAATTGGATGAAGTTATTCTAGAAGAAGATTCTAGTTATGATGAGCAATTAAGTAAACTAAAAGATTGTTATCAAAAAGCAATATCTTTAAATGATGATAGTGCGAAAAAACAAGCGTTAGAGGATTTGCTTACAATATCTAAGTCAATGATATCTATGATTGAAGAGATGAAGAAACCAGTTGGAAGCAAAGAGCATGTATTTGATTTGTTTGCTAAAATAAATGATCAAATAGTTAATCATCATTACATAAAAATGGACAATAAGACATATGCCATGTATGAACTTGAAGATGGTAGTAACTATTATGCAATTATTAAAGACGAAGGAAAAGTATTAGAAGAAGATCAATCTTTTGTATCGCTTCTTCCAACTATAAAAATGGATCGTGATTCTGTAGAGGGTGTTTTAAAAACAGTATTGTTTAATGCTATTTACTATTATGATTTAAATGAATATATGCGTTATATTGAAATGTCTTATAAAGGACAGATGACAAAGGAAATCGATCAAATTATTATGCAGTATAAAACAAGGTTATCAGAGCGGGAAAGTGTTTTAAAGAGTCAATTACAATTCTTGGATGATTTCGCACCAATTATTAATGGGAAACAAAGTGAGAAATATCCTAATATTTCCTATACCGATACCTATCCTAAGGATTTTTATCCAGAAGAAGCAGTAGAGTCTAATTTAGTGGATGAAGCGTTAAGAGAACAGCGTTCCTTTATTCAAAATGTTTTAGGAAGTGAAGATGTTCCAAAAACATTAACCAATCGAGATATTCTTTTGGTTATATATGGAAAAAGTGAAATTGAAAATCTTATCAATAGTTCTTTTGAAGAAAAAAAAGAGGATACTGCTAGTCCTCCTACAGTGGAAGAAGAGGCAAAGGAAGAAGAAAAAGCACCTACTCTTGTTACCAATGCAGAAAAAATTAGTAATTATGTAAAAACAAGATTGGATGAGATTGATCTTGTTGTAAAAAATGAAAAACCAAATGTTAATGTAACAGAAAATAAGAATAGTCTTTATCAAATGGTAAATCCTATTTTAGATTTGAATATGGCAATAGCGATTACAGATTCAAAATATTCCAAAGGACAAGGTGTTTTCGCAACCATTCGTTATTTAAAAACAGGAGAGACAACTGGATTTACGTCTGAAAATGGAGCACGTGGATTAGTAGAGAAAGTAGATCGAAAAGGGTATTTATCAAGTCTTATGGAAAATATGATTAAAAGTTTAGCAGGAAGTGGTAAGAAAAGTGAGGAAGATAATACCTATTTGAATCGAATGGCATCTATTTTGACTTTTACAAAAAAAGAGTTAGAGAATCCGGAATTTTCTCCTAATGATATGGCAAGGGAATTATTAAACAATGATGAATTATTGAAGCAAGGAATTGAGAATTACGATTATGATTATATTGATCCTTTAAGCGAAAGTAGTAAACTGTTAGCTGAAAAGTTAGAGGAGGGAGTTGTTAAAAATAATCCATCTGCTATAAAAATAAAAGATGCACTAATAAAAATTAAAAATTTTTCAAAAGATGAAACTGTTGATATTACTACATTTGCGAGCAATTCAAAAACAAATTCTTAAAATTTACGAAAACTCGTACTTGTATATTTTGGAAAAATAAGATATAGTATTATTGGAAGTTGAAATACTTCCAGTCATCAAGGCACTCTTTTTACCACCTTGTTAACATCGCCCAATTTGCTTAACAAGCCGAGCAGCCTGATGGCTTTTTTTTCTTGAAAAAGAAAGGTTTTTATTTTATAATAAATACGAATAAGAAAGAGGTGGGATTATGATAACCAAACCAAAAGGAACTGTAGATATTATTGGAAGGGATGCGAAAATATGGAAAAGAGTAGAAAGTGTAATTGATTCTGTTATGGAAAAGTACAATTATCACTATATTCGAACGCCTATTTTTGAACAAAAAGAACTTTTTCATAGAGGAATTGGAGATACTAGTGATATTGTAACGAAGGAAACGTATGATTTTATTGATCGTGGAAATAGAGAGATGACCCTTCGTCCAGAAGGAACAGCAGGGGTTGTTCGTAGTTTCATTGAAAATAAGATGTATGGAGATCCATCTTTGCCCATTAAAGTTTATTATAATGGTACGATGTATCGTTATGAAAGACCACAGTCTGGAAGGAATCGAGAACTTACCCAATATGGAGTAGAAGTACTTGGAAGTGATGATCCTTTTATTGATGCAGAAGTAATATCTCTTGCTATTCAAATCAATCAAATGTTAGGGCTTCAAGATAATGTTGTTCATATCAATAGTTTAGGAGATCAAGAATCAAGAGAGAAGTATCGAGATGCTTTGCTTACCTATTTTAAACCTCATATCGATGAACTTTGTGAAGATTGTAAGAATCGTTTTCAAAAGAATCCGCTTCGAATATTAGATTGTAAAGTAGATAGTGAAAATGAGATTTTAAAGAACGCTCCTAAAATGATTGATTATTTAAATGAAGATAGTAAAAAAAGGTTTGATACTGTATGTGAATATTTGGATTTGTTACAAATTGAATATGTTGTTGATCCAAAAATTGTTCGGGGACTTGATTATTATAACCATACGGTATTTGAAGTTCATACCAATATTCCTGGATTTGGAAATGCCAATGTTTTAGCAGGGGGAGGTCGTTATAATCATTTAGTAAAAGAATTAGGAGGACCCGATACTCCTTGTATGGGGTATGCCGCAGGGCTTGATCGTCTTGTTATGGCAATCAAAGAACAACAAGAAATAGAAGAAGATTCTTTGGATGTCTTTTTAACGTATGTCAATGAAGATGAGAAAAAATATGCTGTTTTCTTATCCCAAGAATTAAGACTAGCTGGTTTTACTGTTGATACGGAATATACTGGAAGAAGTTTAAAAGGACAATTAAAACAAGGAGACCGACTACATAGTAAATATTTTATCTTCTTAAATAGTGAAGATTTAAAAGAAAATTTAGTAACGATTAAAAATAACGAGACCAAAGAAGAAGAAAAAATAGATATGGAATATATTATTTATTATTTGGATGAACATATTGATGCGTTTGATGATGGTAGTTGTCATCACTGTGATGGAGACTGTCATTGTCATAAGGAGGAGAAGAATGAAGAAAATAGAAAATAATACACTTCGTCTTGAAAATGTAGGAGAAGAGGTTACTTTATATGGTTGGATTGGGAAAAAAAGAGATTTAGGGGGTCTTTTCTTTCTTGATTTAAGAGATCGCTCTGGTATTGTTCAAGTGGTAGTAAAAGAAAGTCTTTCAAACTATCAAGAAGTAGTAAGTTTAAAAAATGAAAGTGTTATCAAAGTAATAGGAACGGTAATTGAGCGTGTTAGTAAAAATAAAAAAATTGAAACAGGGGATATTGAGATCGATGCCAAAGAGGTTGTTATTTTAAATGAAGCAAGTGATATTCCTTTTGAACTACAAAATGCAACGGCTTTGGAAGATACAAGATTAAAATACCGTTATTTGGACTTAAGAAGGGATGAAATCAAAGAAAAACTTATGATGCGTCATAAGATAGTCACATCGATTCGAAGTTACTTAAATAGTCTTTCTTTTCTTGAAATTGAAACACCTATTTTATGTCTTTCTACACCAGAAGGTGCAAGAGACTACTTAGTACCAAGCAGGGTAAACAAAGGTAAGTTTTATGCGCTGCCACAAAGTCCCCAAATTTTTAAACAGTTATTAATGATTGGTGGAATGGAGCGCTATTATCAGATTGCAAAGTGTTTTCGCGATGAAGATCTAAGAGCTGACCGTCAACCAGAATTTACACAAGTCGATATGGAAATGAGTTTTGTAGAAGAAGAAGATGTTATGGAAATCGTGGAAGGTTTGATGAAAAAAGTTTTTTACGATGTAAAAGGAATGGATATTAAAACACCATTTTTAAGAATGCCCTATCAAGAGGCGATGGAGAAATATGGAAGTGATAAACCAGATTTACGTTTTGATATGACGCTTTCGAATGTGACGTCTCTTTTAAAGGATTGTAGTTTTGATGCCTTTCAAACGGTATTAAAGGAAAATGGTTATCTGAATGCGATGGTTGTAAAGAAGAAAATGAACGAATTTTCAAGAAAGAAAATAGAGATCTATCAAGACTATATTAAAACCTATGGTATCCCATCTCTTTACTTTGTAAAAGTAGAACAAGAATTAACCGGTGGTATTTCGAAATTTTTTAGCGAAGAAGAAAAGAAGGCTTTGACAGATACCCTTGATCTTAGTGAAGGAGATATTGTCTTCTTTGTTGCAGGACGGAAAAAAACAGCGCAAACTGCTTTGGGGGAACTTCGATTAAAGATTGCGAAAGATTTTAATATGATTGATCAGGATGCTTATAAATTCTTATGGGTAACTGATTTTCCTGTTTTTGAATATAGTGAAGAAGAAGGTCGTTATATGGCTTGTCATCATCCTTTTACGGCTCCAAAGGATGAAGATGTAGAGAAACTCTTAACCGATAAAGAAAATGCTAAAGCAAAAGCGTATGACATTGTTTTAAATGGTTATGAAGTAGGGGGAGGAAGCATTCGTATTCATCAAGGAGAAGTACAAAAGAAAATGTTTTCTGCTCTTGGTTTCAGTGAAGAAGAAGCAAAAGAAAAGTTTGGTTTCTTCCTAGAAGCCTTTCAATATGGAACACCACCTCATGGAGGTCTTGCGATAGGTTTAGAGCGACTTGTCATGATTTTAAGTAATACAACGAACATTCGAGATGTGATTGCTTTTCCAAAAACAGCAAGTGCATCGGACTTGATGAGTGATGCTCCAAATAAAGTTGATTCCAAACAATTAGAAGAATTAGGGATTGAAATAAAGAGGGCTATTCAAGAATTAAGTGATTAATTTTTGAATTAGTCTTTTTTCTTATACATAAAAAACAACTAAGTATTGTTTTAGTTGCTTCTCCTTTGATAATTTACCTTAAAATATTTCACTATGACTACCTGTACTTACTAATAAAAGAAGTAGTTCATTATCATTATATTGATAAACTAATAACCAATCAGGTTCTATATGACATTCTCTACAATTTTTATATGTTTTATTGTTTATTAATTGGTGGTCTTTATATTTTGGTTCTAGTTTTTTTTGATTTGCAAGTTTTAAAATTATATCTCCTAATTTTTCAATGTCTTTGCCTTGCTTTATTACTTTTTTTAGCATTTTTTTAAATTTTGTAGAATATACAACTTGATATTTATATTTAGTCATCTGATAATAAAGCTCCTTTTAGTTCTTCCCAATTATTATAACGTGGATATTTTTCTTTGTTGTGTATCATTTCTTCCACTTCTTCTAATGCTTCTAGTAGTTCTTTACTTGGTTTAGGATTCACTACTTCAAAAGGAACTCCATCTTTATTAATTAATTGTTTTATTGCCATATTTACATAGGTGCTCATGTTTAGACCTAATTTTTTAAGAATGCTATTCGCAACTTCTTTATCATTGGCATCAACTTGAACACTTATAGCACTTGTTAAATTTTCCATGATATCCCTCACTTTCATAATAAGATTATAACAAAATATCACTAAAATGTCAATAAAAATATAGTTATTATAATATATTAACCATATACAATAATATTATATGCTATTTTGTTGACGATATACATAAAAAAGTTGTTGAATAATGAAATGATTAATTTTTGAATTAGTCTTTTTTGACAAAATATAGTTTTCGTGGTAGAATATAGACCAAAATTGAAATGGGGGATTTTTATGACAGTTAAAAAAACTTGGTATTACATTAAAAAAAGTAAATATTATATTTATTATATGTTACTAATTTTATTTGTCTATTGTTTACTTTTTCTTTTTTGTTATCAAAATCCTAATTTTTTCGCGCTTCTTAATAAAATGAGTTTAGAAAAAGATATGACGATTGCTTTCGTAGAAAGTGAAGAAGAGATTGCAAATCCTTTTCAAATGTCAAATAATACATCGGTAGTAACAAACCAGACAGTACAACCTGCTGTTCAAACAGCAACCTCTTATGCTTGGCCAACAACACCAGGATATTATATTAGTCAAGGATATCATAGTGGGCACAAAGGAATTGATATAGCAGGACGACCTTATAATTCGGCTGTTTATGCAGCTTATGGTGGTACGGTAGTAACCGTTGCAAGAAAAAGTGTGAATGGACTTTATATCATTATAAAACATCCGGATGGTCGTTATACCATGTATGCTCACTTAGCAAGTGCCTATGTTACGGTTGGACAACAAGTTACAACAGGACAAGTGATTGCTGGTATGGGACAAAGTGGATATGCGACAGGCGTACATCTTCATTTCTGTTTGTGGACAGCTCATCCTGATCATGGCGGAACAGAATTAAGTCCTTGGATTTTATATTAAGCACGAAACGTGCTTTTTTATATACTAAAAAGGACTAGCTTTCACTAGACCATTATTTACTCATTCCATATCTTTTTACATAATCGTTGTACAAATCTTCAAAAGCATTGAAGTGAACAATTTCTCTTTGACGTAACCAAAGAAGTGGACCTAAAACATCAGGATCATTGGTTAAGTCAATTAAGTTCTCATAAACAGCTCTTGCTTTTTGTTCTGCTGCCATATCTTCCATGATATCAGCGACAGGATCTCCTGTTGTAGCAAAGTAAGAAACAGTAAATGGTACTCCATTCGCATCTGTTGGATAAAGTGCTTTTTTATGTTCTGCATAATGTGGATCAAGTCCTGCTTCTTTGATTTCTTCTGGTGTTGCATCTTTTAATAACTGGTAAACCATCGTACAAATCATTTCAACATGAGCAAGTTCTTCTGTTCCAATATCCGTAAGAAGCGCTTGTCCTTTGGTATCTGGCATCGTAAATCTTTGATTTAAATATCTAA
>CANQYK010000028.1 GCA_947628065.1 uncultured Bacilli bacterium
CTTTCATAAATTGACATATATTCTTCATTCTCCTTCCCGAACTGTTCTAGTTCTTTCATTGTCTTACATTTTAGAAACTTTGCAAACTTCTTTAACTCTTCATCCTCATTATAAGCATCACTTACCGCATTTGCAAGTATAAAATGATAAGATACATATAATTCTGTTTCAATATGACCTTTTCCATCTTGAATATAAAATGGTAAAACTGCATCCTTATCTTTAAACTTATTAAAGTTATCAATATTAATGATCATTGTCTTTGGATACTTCTTAACATTTGGTGGGGTATTGGTTAAGTTTTGAGCGAAAGCATACTGTGCATTTTTAGCAAAGATATTCTCACTATTATACCCGTTCATTTCAACGATAATTCTATCACCACCTTTTAGTTGTACTAAAATATCAACTCTTCTTAATTTCTCTTTCTCTACCATTTTTGGTAGTTCTGCACTAACAAACCTTGCTTTTTCTAATTCTTCTTTTGGAATAGAAGTAATATGTTGTAAAAAAGTAATTACAACATTTTTTGCTTCCTTACTTTGAACAATGTATTTAAAGATAATATCATTGCATAAATTAATTTCTTTGTTTTCTGACATAAATCACAATCCTTTCTTTTTTTAATTGTCATAAATAGAGGCCCTTTTTCATGACTAGTCCCTACTATATATAGATTTAAGAGATTTGTCAAATTTTGAAATGTACCAAATTTCCCTCTATTTTTGGGGGAATTTTGCAAATTCCTTACCTTTTTTCACCCAATTTTGCAAATTCCCCTTCCTTTGCCTCGGAATTTTTAAAATTCCCCCTAAAAACTGCTTGAAAAAAATTATAGAAATTTTGTGTAAATTTCAAAAAAAGAACTAGTTTGACGTCCTAGTTCTTTCTTTTTGCCTTTTATAAAGTATAAATTATCTCCATAATTTCATTATGAATCTCATCAATGGTTTTCATTTTCTCATCTTTAATACAATCAATTACATTCCAGTGATATAACTCTGATAATTCTAAATAAGCATTTAAAACTCTATCTTCATTATAATCCTCTTGATAAAAAGGAAAACTTACTTGTGTTTCTTTCAACTCACTACTATAGTGTGGTGGCATATTTAAAAGAATCGTACAGTCTGGTTTTGGTAATTTTAAAAGCCAATACTCTAGCTTATCAATCCACTGATACATATAAAATCTTTCTTCACTATTTTCGTGTTTACTTCCTTGATGTGCCATATTAGAACTTGTATAACGATTTAATACTACAATATAATCATCCTTTAAATATTGTTCTATTTTTTTTAAATTATATTTTCGATCCGCTGCCGTATATAAACATACAACATAAGGATCAATCATGGGATAGCCTTCTTGAAACCAACTTTCTCCATTTTTACCTAATACACAAGTTTTAAAAATATCTCCTGTTGGGCTTTCGTACATAGGAAAAGAAAACTCAACTACTTTTTTTCCTTCTTCTTTTAAATGTTCCACCAAAAGATGAGTTTGTGTTTCTTTTCCAGAACCATTGATTCCTTCAATGACAATGATTTTTCCCATAACCAGTCCTCCTATTCACAAATATTATTAGCAGAATCAAAGGATACTTGTATTTTTTTACGGCTTGCTAGATAATCACACATATGAACAAAATTTTGATATTTTGTTTTTGGTTTTTCTAATACTTCATTTCCATCATAATCTTTTGTCCAAGGTCCCATATGCGTCTTAATTGCATCTCTTACAAACACTGCATCTTCTTCACTAAGACCTACTTCATCTCTTTTTTCATAGACAAAATTTGCAGCTAATATAGGATGATCAAACCTCGTGTAACGCTCTTCCTCTAATCCTCTTTTTAAACCATCATGCATTATAATACTTAAAATCATTAAATCTTTTTCTCTTTGGGTATATTTATCACCAATCACTGGATCCATCAAAAGTTCATTTGCAATCATACAAGCAGCCTTGGTATGACGTAATAGTCCACCATCTCCTAAAGCATATTTAGGATGATATTTTCCTGTGGAACTTGCAGCCTCATGAAAAAAATAATCAGGAAGCAAATCAACAAGCATACAAGCACTTTTTTTAATATCTTCATTTTTGATATAACTAATTTCATCAAAAAACAACTCTTTTTTCTTCATTTTTACTTCTCTCTTTCTAGAATTATTATAACTTATATAACATTTGTTTACAAGCAAAAAGACAAGTTTTATGACCTGTCCTGTTATTTTTTATCAACGAAAGACAAATGGATTACTCTTACTTCCATCACCAGATGTACAAATAACATCAGAATTTAAGTATACAACTGGTCTAACGGCAGAAAACAAATAAGAAACATTTCCACTTGCTGCATTGGCAACACCACCACGCGCTACCATAAAAGCTGCATTGGCATCGGTAGCACTTGACATCATAGTCCATTGATGATTCCTACGATCCAAAAGCCAATCATTGTTGATACAATCTACATAATCGCTATTAATCCAATGTGAAACATCAGAACTGTTTAAACATTGATCTCTTCCTACTATACTTCCTCCACTTGTCGCATATCCATAATCAGAAGGATACATCAATCCTACTTTTCCAACCCAATATGCTACTCTGTTGGAAACTACTGTTGTTCCTCTTTCATAAGAATAAAAATGTTTTACCAAACCAGTAGATATAGAGTCCCAATTACTAGTTCCACCTAAGAACCATTTCGCATCCCCTATCATTTTTCTAGTTTCTGGTAAAAGTCCTATTTCACTAAAATTACAAGCTGCTGTTACACCAGCTCTTCCTCTTGGACAATTACCACTTGTTCTATTCCAGTAGATACTTCCACTTACTCCTGTTTTTTCACTTTCATAATTCGGATTCAAGAGCATCATTAATCTAGCATCACGCCAATCACTGCTTTCAGTTTCCTTATTATCAAAAGACATAGATGTTTCCGTTCCCACCGGTAGTGCATCTTTTCTTATTAATTTGATTCTCTTTTCCCTCTTTCCTGTTCCATCATCTACTGTTTCAATTCCAATAATTCTCCATCCTGCTGTCTCATTATTAAACGTTACATAATTATTAGGATCTGCTCCTATATACCGATAACTTTTTAACTCTTCACTGCTCCAATCACTTTGTTGTGCACCTTTATCATGACTAACAACATACATTTTATTTTCTTTGGCATCTTTATTGTTTCGATTATAATCAATATCGTAAGTAGTGGAATCACTATTTACATAATACGTAAGTAACTTATCAATAGCTTTTACATACTGCGTCAACTCTACTCGTATTTTCCCAAAGAATTTTTTTCCCATTGCAGTATTACCCGCATCATAAGATAACCATATGCGCAGTTCATAAGTTTGACTTTGATTTTTTGGTATACTATCACTTCTTAATTCTCTATTTTCAATTGTATTAATCGAACTTTCTTCCCCTTTTTTGATTTCATATTTAACATCTTTATCATCTAATAAATTACAAGGCGCTTCACACTGTGCAATTGCTTCCGTATCATTATCTAAATAAATTTGATAATTCAAATCTATATCACTATTATTTCTTACCGTAAACCGATAGACCTGTTCACTTTTTATACCATCCGCATCTTTCGTTGGAATTGCTTTAACTAAGGATATAGTAGGCGTACTACCATCGTCTAATAAGACATCAAAACTTCCACCATGAACAACAATTTTACCCTTTTCACCAGAAAGTGTCCTTCTAAAAATAGCATAGCTAATTCCAATGAGAGATATTACCAAAATAGCTATAATTACTACTATTTGCCTTGTATTTTTCTTTTCCATTTTCTCCTAATAATCCTTTCCTATATCTTAATATTCTATAACAATAGTGTAACAAACTTTCTTTTTAAAATCAACCTTTTCCATGATTCTTAATAATAAGGTCTGTCAATCTGTATTTCAAACTGATAATCTTTTAATGCATCTTCTAACAAAGGAATAATTGCTTTTATATCTTTTTTATCATAAGGTAATACAATATCAAAAAAGATAGTATGTTTTTCTTCTATAATTTTAAAATCATGAATCGTAATATTCTTATCATAGGTACGTAAAAGATTCTCTATTTTGTTTCTAATCTTTTTTTCTTTTTTATTTTCTTCTACCATCGGATCAATATGAATCGTTAGATGAACACCTAATTGTTCTTCAAAATCTTTCTCAATCTTATCCATTAATTGATCCGCTTTTAAAAGTTTCATATCTTCATCAACTTCAATATGAACCGTTGCATAAATCTTACTTGGTCCATAATTATGGATAATTAAATCATGAAATCCCTTTATTTCTTTATATTTTAATAAGTTTTGCTTAATATAGTTTACTTGTTCTTCATTCGCAGCAAGCCCAAGCAAAGGATCAATCGTTTCTTTGATTAATTGAAAACTTGAATAAAGTAAGAAGAAAGATACTAAGAAACTCATATAACCATCGATATTTACATGAAATAATTGCATGATAAGAAGTGATAGAAAAACAACAGTAGTACAAATAGCATCATTTCTAGCATCCACAGCATTGGCTTTTATCGTACTAGAATCAATTTTTTTAGAAAGATGAAAATAAACTGACATTTGCGCTAATTTTCCAAAAATAGCAATCACCAATACCAAACACGTAATCACAGAAATAGTTACTACTTCAGGATGAAGAATTTTTTGAATTGAATTTTTTAATAAAGTATAAGCCATTAAAAAGACCATAAAAGAAATCAAAATTCCTGTAACATATTCATATCTTGCATGCCCAAAAGGATGTTCCTTATCCGCTTTCCTCTGCGCTAATTGAAACCCTACAAGAGTTAAAATAGAACTAATCGAATCCGATAAATTATTAATGGCATCTGCTATGATTGCCAAACTATTAGAAAAAATACCAATTCCTATTTTTAAAAGAAAAAGAAGGAAATTTGTAACAATTCCAAAAATTCCAGCTAGCTTTCCATATCGAGCACGATATTCTTGACTATATTTTCGTAACATGTTGTTCCTCCCATATTTTTTTAACCGGACCATAACTTTTTCTATGTTCCTCTAATATACCATATTCTTCTAAAGCCATTAAGTGCTTTTTGGTAGGATATCCTTTGTTATGTTTAAAGTCATACATTGGATATTTTTGATCCAACTCCTCCATCATATGATCCCTTGTTACTTTAGCAATGACACTAGCAGCAGAAATACTTTGACTTAATAAATCACCTTTGATAATAGAAGTAGATGGAATCGGTAAATCAAGCTTCATCGCATCAATTAAGACATGTTCTGGCTTTGGATTACAGTTTTCAATTGCCATTTTCATGGCTTTCTTTGTTGCTTCATAAATGTTAATCTCATCAATTTCCTTCGCACTGACCATTCCAATTCCAATACCTAAAGATTGTTCTTTGATCAGTGGATAAAGCGCTTCTCTTTTTTTCTCACTTAATTTTTTACTATCGGTTAACCCCGGTAGATTAAAATCATCTTTTAAAATAACACAAGCTGTCACAACAGGACCAATCAAAGGACCTCGCCCTACTTCATCCACACCAGCAATGAATTTAACTCCTTTTTCTTTTAATTCTTTCTCATATTTCATTGTATCAATTTCCATACTTCCTCCAGACGAAAAAAACTAGTTTTCACTTAGTTTTTCTTGAATTAAGGAACTTATCTTTTTCATATCATATCGTCCCTTTACCTTACTACTTACTATTTTCATCACTTGACCCATATCTTTTTTGGTCTTTGCTCCTACTTCTTCTATTGCTTGTTGGATGATTTCATCTACTTCTTCTAACGATAGTGGACTGGGTAAATATTTCTTTAAAACAGCTATTTCTTTTTCTGTCTCTTCTACTAAGTCACTTCTTCCACCCTTTTGAAACTGTGAAATAGCATCTTCCCGCATCTTAATTTGTTTTAACAAAACATCCATTACAACATCATCCGTTAACTCTATTTTTTTATCAATTTTTAAGCGATCGCAATCTGCTTTTACCATCCGAATAACAGATAATTCTAATTTCTTTTTCTCCTTCATACAAGTTATCATATCTTGTTTTAATTCTTCATACATATTAATCCTCCGTCACTTTCTCTTTTTTCTTTAAATAATATTCTTTTCCATCCTTTAGAAATGTATAACGATACGTATGCAATACCTTACCATAAATACCATCCAATACTTGGGTTGTTAATTCTATTTCCTCATCCTCTTTTTCTGCTTTTTTTAACTTAATATTAATGGGTGCAGTATTGGTTTTTCTCTCATATACAACAACACCTTTATTTTCTTTATCAAAATATCCATAATGAGCATCATCAATTGGAAATGACTTTACTTCGACCGATACATCTTTTCCATAAAGAGATTTTACGACTTTCTTTAAGTCTGATGTTTTTGCAAAAGGAACAATTCCTTCACATTCATAATCTTTTGTATCTTCATCAATTTTTACTACATCACAACTAATGGTCTCTTTATTATCCAAATTCCAATAAGCATAATAAAGCATCGCTTCATTGGACATAACATCTGGAATATCCAAATCTTCATGAGCTATTTTCTTATATAATTCTTGTACTGTCTTATTTTTGGTTGAAACACTATTATCATTTTTTTGTTTTAGTTTCTTATAAGCAAAGAAAACACCACCAACTAATATTTCTAAGACAATAATTGTCACAACAACTTTTATCAATGTATTTTTCTTCATTATCACACCTTCTTTTTCTTAATAAAAAACTTAATAATATAACTTTCAAATATAATCATAAGAATTACAAAACACCAAGAAAGAATGGTATAAAAGACACCAGATGTATACTTTGCAAGAATTGCTAGAATACTTTCTGGAATATACTTAGCAATCAAATGAGATACATCAGGAAGTCCTATATTGTTCCTTATAAACGTTAAAATACGAAGCATAATATCTACAATCGCAATAAAATAGACAAAACTAGAAAAACGTTTAAAAAACATAACAACAACAAACATTAAAACAATTAAAATAACCAAATCAATATACATACCACACATCCTCCTAAAAAAGTATAACATATTTTTTTTCTTTCTTTAAGCTTTTTTCTTTTGAAAATAATTTTTTCCTATTAGAATACCACCGAATAATAAGAAAAGAAATGGAAAGAAAGTCTTATTTTCTTCACTTTTATAAGTATCCAAAACATCAATAGGCTTTGAATTAAAGAACTCTATTTTTTGAACTTCTCCTGTTTCTTTCACTTCAAACGTAACCGTTGCTGGATTTCTAACATATCCCAAAGGAGATTCAATCTCAGAAAGAGAATAAAATCCAACAGGAAGACGTTCTATCACATGATCCTCATCAGTGGATAAATATTCTTCTACTGTATTTCCATCTTTGTCTTTGATACTCATTCTAGCGCCTTTTAATCCTTGATTCTTTTCAAAATCCTTCTTACCAATGGCAACCTTCGTAACATCATTTGTAAAGGATACTACTTTTTTTTCATTGTTTTCGCCTATGGTAAAATAATAACTTGCATTGCTTTTCGCAACCCCACTTGGAGTCTTTATCTCGGTTAGTCGATAATCTCCCAAAGAAAGCGTATCACTTTCATATCCATCTGCGCCAACATCAAACTGCTTCTTTTCTTTTGTTTTGGTATTTTCAAGCTCAAAAGAATAACCTATAATTCCTTTGGTATCAATCTGTAATTTTCTATTTTCGGTTGTAATGGTTACAAATTCACTTTTCATTGCAACAAATAAAACTTTTCCCGTACTTAAAAGTTCAAACGTAATCGAAGCACTTGTGCCAATATAGCCCTTTGGAGCAGAGATTTCTTTTAAAATATATGTTCCTTCTTTTAAACCAGCTACTTCATAAGGATCCCTTCCACTAAGAAAAGTAAGGGGCCTCATATTTCCATCCACTCTACTTAACTCTAAGGTAGCACCTTCTACATAAGTATTTGTCATAGCATCCAATTTACCAATCGATACTGTAATCGGTTTATTTTTAATAATCACTTCAAAATCATAATTTTGATCATTAATTTCAAATCTATGAAGTGTATCATCTAAGAAATAACCTTCCTTGTTTTTAATCTCTTTGATATAATAAACACCATCTTTTAAGTCTTTTAATACATAAGGAACTTCACTCGTTGTAAAACTTTCTATCTTTTCTTTTTTTTCATTCCATAATTCTAAAATAACTCCACTAATAGGTTGTAACGTATTAACATCAACTTTCTTTACTCTTACATTAATCTTATCATTTGCCATACTATAAGTAACAACAGTATCACTATCTTTTACTACAATTTCTAGTTTTTTTGTATTTCTAGCATATCCAACTGGAGAAGATACTTCTTCTAAATAATAAGTACCACTTTTGATTCCTTTAATACTATAAGGCGTTGTACTGCTTGTAAATTCTTTGATAATAGAACCATTTTTATCGGTTAATTTCATTTTCGCACCAGATATTAATTCATTGGTTTTCCTATCTACTTTTTGAAGTTTTAACTCTCTTTTGGTATTTTCTAGTGTTACAACCAAACTTTTGGTCCCTTCCGCAATGGTAAAATCTTTTTCAACTAGATTAAGTATATATCCATCAGCGCTTTTTATCTCTCTTACTTTGTAGTCACCAACATCTAAATTTTCAAGAGAATGAGGAAGTGTTGTTGTCGTAAATTTTTCAACAGATTTTCCCTTACTATCTAAAATTTCAAGAACGGCACCTGCTATCGATTCTCCAGTTTCACTATCAATTTTATTAATTTCTACTTGATTTTTGGAATTATAAAATTTTAAAGTTTGTACTTCTGTTTGATTGTCCTTAATTTCAAAAGTTACTTCACTTGTACTTAGATGATAACCTACAGGAGGTTTCACTTCTACAATTTTATAGTGTCCTTTTTTAAGACCTCTTATGATATGATCTTCCTTTGTTGTTTGAAAGGTTTCAATTGTCTCATTGGTATCCGTGTTGATAACACTTAACGTAGCGCCCATAATTTTAGAATTATCATCGGCATCTAATTTTTGAATAATAACTTTATTTTTTTCATTTGGAAAAGAAACCGTTAATTCTTTTGTATCCGCAAGAATAGTAAAACTTTGTTCTTCTTGGTTTATAATATAACCATCTGGCGCACTTTCTTCTACTACTTTATAAGTACCCGTACCTAAATCAGATATATCAGTATCTTCCTGTGTCGTTACAAATTTCTTTACTTCACTGTTTCCTTGATCAAGAATTCGTAACGAAGCACCTGGAACAATTTGATTACTATCTTTATCTACTTTTCGAATCTTTATGGTTCGAGGTGTATTTTCAATCTTCTTCGTAATCTTTAAATTTGTATCGGTTATAACAACATTGGTCTTCCCATTTTCAATAAAATAACCTTTGGGTGTTTCTTTCTCCTCAATTTGATATTCCCCAGGCAATAAATTATCTACTGTATATTGTTCTTTTTCTGCTTCCGTTGTAAAGCTTTTTACAACTTGCTGATTGATAACTCTTTTAATTTCAAAGTTTGCTCCTACTAAATGACGCCCTGTTTCTTTTTCTATCTTTTCAACTGTTATACTACCAGTTGGAATTGTTAAATTAACATCCGTTGACTTTTGTTTTGGTTCACTAACCAAAGCTGCAACAATCACTCTTTGTAACTCATCTTTATACTGAGATGGTGGAGAATAACTATAAGCAGTATCCTCACTATAATTCATCGTAACACTTATTTTAATGGTGCTTGCTTCTGTTATATCTTTAAGATTTAACTTTAATTTAAAACCTTTTCCTTTTTCAATGGAACTACTAACACTATGATCACTCTCATCAAGAACCTCAATTGCCTTATTGCCTGCACTAACCGTATAACTTTCAAAATCAATATCAGAAGATACTGTCATTATGTCTGTAATCATATAAGTATGATCACTAGATAGTTTAAAATCACTTGTATTTACTGTTATAGTTGGATTCACTGCTTGTACATTATTTTTAGCTTCCATCGCACCCGTTAACAATTTACTAATATAATTCGTATAATAGGGACTTGCTTTAATAGCAGTCTTCTGCTTAGCACTTAAAACACCATTACTACTATCATCTACACCAAGAGAACGATCTTGATAAAACCAAAGTGCCACTTGTGTCAAATAACTATCATATTTTTTAGTACCCGTAAGAGATTTTATAGGATAACCATTTTTCATGATATAAATATAACCTTGATCAAGAATTTGTCCTTCTTTGGTAAAGGTATACCCCGTATCCCAATTTTTACTTTTTTCAAGACAATAAACCGTATATTCTGTACCAGTTTGATCCGTCGCATAATATCGGGTTAAACGAATCATTTCCTCTTCGGATAAACCAGAAGAAAACAAATTTGCCCAATCAGTTAAAGGATTATCCATTCCTGATGTTAATGTATCCGGCAATTGTGTAGTATAGGCATAAGATATTAAAAGTTGTTTCGAACAAAACAACAATAAAAAACTACCCAAAAAAAGAATACTAAAAAAAGATATCGGCATTTTTTTTAGAATTTTTTGTATTCGTTTCATCCTACACCTCTTTCTAGTATAAATTTTATCACCGAAAAGAAAAAAAGTAAAGAAAGAACAAAAGCTTATTCAAAATAAAAATTCTTTTGTTTTTCTCGACCTAATGTCGTATCTTCTCCATGACCAGGATAAAGAAGAATCGTATCACTATAATCTTTTATTTTTTTAATGGATTCCTTCATTTCTTTTTCACTTCCCGTTGGTAAATCACAACGACCAACAGTATCCTTAAAAAGAAAATCTCCTGTAAACATAATGTTTTCTTTTGCAAAGTAAAAACTAATAGAATCACTACTATGACCAGGGGTATAAAGAACTTGAAAAGAAAAATCACCAATTTCTTTTTGTTCCATATCTTTTAAATTGCTTTTTTTGTATACTTTTAATTTTCTATTCTCATCCAAAAAATCCCTTAAAGCTCCAATATGATCAAAATGAGCATGTGTAATTAAGATTCCAAGAATTTTATCTTTCCCTACTTTTTCTTTAATTTTTTTACTATCGGATCCTGGATCAATCAACAAACAGGTTCCATTTTCCTTTAAAAGATAACAATTTTCTTCTAAAGCTCCCGTTATTATTTTTATTATTTCCATACTATCTCTCCTCATCTTATATTAGAATATTAAATTCTAAGGAAGTTGTCAAGAAAAGTATGACAATCATAAGGCAATCGCATAAAAACTAGACGTAAAGAATTAGAGAGAAGGAAGAATGTTAAAGATAAGATTTTCAATATTAGTAAAATCCAAGGCATATCGGGTCATCTTTTTCTTTAATGTTAAATTGCCCATAGAGGAATCTAAGCGAGCTAAATTGAAGACAATTTTTCTGATAATAGATAGATTATCAATGGAATTGTCTTTTTTATTAGTAGAATGATCTTCATCTAAAATAACATCTAATCTCCAATGAAGAGAGCATTCAATATTCCAATGTTCTCTAGTAATAATTTTAAATTTTTCAGTAGAAAATTGTTGGCTTAAAATATAATAATTTTTTGTAATAGAAGATTTCCCGTTTTCTTCTCTATAAACATCCATTCTACCAATAGCTCGAACAGATTGCCATTTTAATTTATCATGAATACAACTTGTATTATATGATATATAATAAGTTCTTTTTTCAATTCTTCCATGTTCTTTTTCATATTCAGTTTCTAAAATATCTATTTCAGAAGAATCATCTTTTAATTCTAAATCAAAATAAGTTTTAATATCATCTTTTAAATCTTTTTGATTATCTTTAACTTTTAAAATATAAGCTGCCTTTTTTTCATAAACAATTTTATTAGCAATATCTTCCTGTGTACCAATAGCATCAATGGTAATAACTTTCCCTTTTACATCAATTAAATCTAAGAGAGCTGGGATAGCAGTTATTTCATTGGATTTATCATTTACTTTTATTTGTCCAATGGAAAGACCTATATCACAAAGAAATCCAGAAAGAATATATGGGACATTACCATTATTTACTTTATCTCTAGCACTTTTGATAGCTTTTCCATCTATAGCAATATGAAATCCTTTTTGACCAACAATTTCTTTTATCTATTTGATAAAAACATCTATAAATTCATAAGGATTTATTATAGAGAAAACTCTAGAAAAAGTATCATGAGATGGTATCCCATTTTTTAAATCTAATAATTGTGTAAAATATTCTTCATGTAAAGATAGAAAATCTGCCATGTTAACAAAATCAGTATATCCACATAAAGTTCCATAAATAGTCATGATTAAAATATCTACTAATCTATGCTTTTTTCCTCTTATATCTCTTGGATCTTCTAATACCTCTAAATGGTTTAATAACGTTTTCATTTATATCACGCTCCCTTATTATTAGGATACATGATATTTTTGATTCTTTAAAGAGTATTATCTCATATTTTTTCTTTTCTTTTTTATGCGATTGCCATATGACAATCATTTAATTTTTTTTATAAAATATTTTGAAACATAAATTTAATATTTAAAAAAACTTAAATCTGATGTATAATTTCATTAGGGAGGTTTTTATGGCATTTATATATAATGTAAATGAAGATAATTCATTAACAGTTCAAGATAAAATTTATGGTAACATAATTGTTCCATATCCATTTTCTAAAATTGTATTAACCAAAGAGATGCAACGATTAGCGCACATTTCCCAAAATGGTTTTTCCCAATTAGAATTTGAAGAATTAAAACAAAATGATAGATTAAATCATAGTGTTGGTGCTTTTTATATTATGTCTTTATTTTTAAAAAGATTAGAAGAAATATTAGATAACTTTAATATAGAACTTCGCCAAGAAGATAAAGATGTAGCTTTATGTTCTATGTTATTACATGATATTGGACATGGACCATTTTCGCATTCATTAGAATTAGTAACCGATTATTCTCATGAAAAAAGAACAACGGATATTTTACTTGGTGATACAGAAGTAAACAAAGTAATAACTAATTTTTTTGGGAAACAAAAAGTAAAAAAAATTGCTAATTTTATCGCTGAGATTAATGATACGGAAGAATTAGGAAAAGATAGTTTTACAAAATTATTAAATAATCTAGTATCTTATCAGTTAGATGCTGATAGAATTGATTATTTACTGCGTGATGCACACTATGTTGGTATATCTTCTGCAATTGATTTAAACAGAATTATCTCTAGTGTAAATGTAGTTGTCAATAATAGTCAAGAATATGAATTATTAATTGATCGAAAAGGTTTAGCGAGTATAGAAAATGTTTTACTACAAAGATATCAAATGTATAGGGATGTTTATTTAAGTCCAGTTTCAGTTTTGGGGGATTGGATTTTTAAGAAAATAATAGAAAGATATAGAACTTCTACTATGTTACATTCAATCCCTGTCTCTTCAAGCTTTAAAATATTAGCATCGGATTCAAAAGTTCATAATTTGAATGACTTTCTTGAAATGAAAGATGATGATTTTAAGGAATCTTTTAAAACTTTATCTAACACAAATATAGATCCTATAATGGCATATTTATGTAATTTTGATAATATAAAAGATTACATCTTAATAAAAAATGATGTTTCCGTTGATAAGATTAAAACAAAACTAAAAGAAATATTTAAAAATATTGACTTAGAAAATACATTATCGGTTATTGACATCGAAACAAAAATAAAATTATACAAAAAAGAGCAAAAATTAAATATTCAAAATGGGAATAGAATAATGGATTTAACAGAATGTACTAACTTAATAAAACCACAAGAAATATTAGAAGATACATATATTTTCTTTAATCCTGAATTATTAAGAATAGAACTTGAACTTACTAAGGAAGAATTTAAAAAATATGAAAGTGAGGTAAACAAAATGATAGAAGAATTAAATAAAAAACCAGAAGAATTTGAATTGAAATATATTATAGGAGAAGATGATTCAACTTTACAGGAGCAAGAAGATTTTCTAAACCAAATCATATCCGTTTTTATGGAAAATGGTTTTAAGGTAATAGAAACAGCAAAGAAACAAAATAATGATGAATATTATGATACAAAGGATTTGAATTTATATAAAAATGGTGGTTCATTAAGAATTCGAAAAGTTAGTCAAGAAGGAAAAGAAAAAATAAAGGCTACATGTAAAATGCCTCTTGAAAAAGGAGAAGTATATTCATCTAGAAGTGAAATTGAAGAATCTTTATCAGATTCTAGTTTTGAAACATTTAGAAAAAAAATGACAGATGTAGGTGTTGATGTTAATTTTGATGAAATTCTAAGTTTTCCTATTTTAAACTCAAAAACAAAAAGAACCGATGTTGTACTAGATAAGAATGGTGTACAAGTTTGCTTATCGTTTGATAATAGTCAATATACAAATCATGTATTAAATGATATTTCAGTAAAAGATAGAATGATTGAGATAGAAGCAATTGGTGAACTTAATAATAGAGTTATTCTTAATGAAATACATAAATTTATCACTTCTTCCTTTGACAATTTTGAAATTAATAAACAAAGTAAGTATGAAAGAGGAATAAATCGTACATTACAACTTCAAAAGGAAAGATCTACTACTCAATCAATGAAAGCAGAAGATAACAAAAATCAAAAAGCAAATATTTTAGTAAAAAAATTACAAAAGAAGAATTAAAATAAGAGATATACCTCATTTCTTAAACATAAGAAATGAGGTTTTTATATGAGTAAAATATACCGGGAAAACGATTCTTTTACAATTAATCACTAAAAAAGGAACTAACGATCTAGTTCCCTATCACAGTTCATTTATCATTAATTTTTACATGAAACCTTAAAAATTCTTATCTCTTAACCAAGGTGGGACATCATAATCACCATCAGCAAGTGGACCTCCCACATCATCAACATCGGGACTTGCTGTTGGTGGAATACTTGCTACATAACTAATCTCCTCACGATTTGATCTTCTTGGCGGTTGATTAGAAAATACCGGTTGTGGTGGTTCTTCTTGTGCTTTCTTATCGAATCCAGTTGCAATAACAGTAACAATCACTTCATCCGATAAATTTTCATTAATAACGGATCCAAAAATAGTATTAATATCATTACCAGATGCTGCTCTTACAACTTCTGCTGCTTGTTCTGCTTCAAACAACGTTAAGTTAACACCACCTGTAATGTTAATAATAGCATCGGTTGCACCCGTAATACTAGTCTCAAGCAAAGGACTTGATACTGCTTGTTTTGCAGCTTCAATTGCGCGATCTTCTCCCATTCCAATTCCAATTCCAATAATCGCATGACCAGAATCTTTCATAACCGATTGAACATCGGCAAAATCTAGGTTAACAAGACCTACAACTGCAATTAAGTCTGAAATAGACTGTACACCACGACGTAAGACATTATCAACTTCTTTGAAAGCCTCTAACATCGGCGTTGTCTTATCAATAATTTCTCTTAATCGATCGTTTGGAATAACAATCAACGTATCAACATGCTTTTCTAACTCGGATAATCCAGTTAGAGCGTTTTCCATTCTCTTTCTACCTTCAAAAGTAAAAGGTTTGGTAACAATTGCAACCGTTAAAGCTCCAAGTGCTTGAGATATTTCTGCTACAACAGGAGCACTTCCTGTTCCAGTTCCACCACCCATACCACAAGTGATAAATACCATATCTGCACCAGATAAGGCATCTTCTATTTCTTTTTTAGACTCAAGTGCAGCTTCTCTTCCAATATCTGGTTTGCTTCCTGCTCCTAATCCATCGGTTAAATTCGCACCTAATTGTATTTTTACATCTGCCTTTGAATTGTTTAGTACCTGTAAGTCTGTATTGGCTACAATAAACTCTACTCCTTTGACACCGGACTCTACCATGCGGTTTACAGCATTTCCTCCACCGCCACCTAAACCGATGACTTTAATTTTTGCTAACTGATCCATTTCTAATCCATTTACCATGTCTCTTCCTCCTTAATTAGTTATCAAAAAAGTGATGAAAAAATTTATTGATTCCTGTTTCATTCACTGTACTTCTCTTCTTCGGGGATAAAAATGTATTTATCATATCGGAAGAAAACATACTTCTTTTCTCCTCTGTTAGACAACATTTTCTATGAAAATATAGGATTGCTCCAAAGGCACTTGTAAACTTATTATGCCTTGCCCCCACCTCTTGCATGTTATAGCAACTAGCAGTATTCCCTAAAACTTCTTCTACAATATAGTTGAATCCTGCTAATTCACTAATACCACCTACTACAATTATATAACTTATTTGACGTTTTGTTAAGCGATTTATTTCATTTTTTGCAAGTTTTAATAATTCT
>CANQYK010000029.1 GCA_947628065.1 uncultured Bacilli bacterium
GCATGTTACATTGGTAACATAGACGAAGCACGAAAATTTTTGGAAGGAGATGATGATTTGATGTGCATTATAGAAGATTTACTTCAAGTATCACACTCAAAGGATGCTGAAAACTATTACCATTCCGTTGAGGATGCCAAATATGAAGGTATTTCTATCGGTGAAAAACGCGGCATTTCTATCGGCGAAAAACGTGGACGTACTCTTGGTCGGGAAGAAGCTTATAAAGAAATGGCAAAAATATTTCATATCCCATATGAAGTTATCTTAGAAAAGACCAAACAAGAATAAAAACAATTTAGAAAGTAATAACAAAAAGAATTTCTATTTTATTAGAGATTCTTTTTCTTCATAAGAAAGACTTATTATTCTCATTCTCTAATTTTTTGCTGGTGTTGTACAACTTCCACTAATATTACTAAAATTATAAACGGTCTTACCACTTTGGGTGCACGAAAGTTGATACGTATAAGCAGAATAATTAGAAGGTGGGGTTAGGCTTTTTTTTATTTTTGTATAGCGTACCTTTCCACTACAGTTAATAGGATTATTACCTTCTCCAGTTCCTCTTACTTGATCATATGGCTTTAAAAGATCAACATCTTGTGACGTTAACGTAGAAAGAGATATTTCAACACAACCATACCAATCCTCTGTTCCAAGCGATGTTATGTCCTCTCCTTCTTTTTTTATATAAGCTTTTGCTGCTGCTATCATTGAGTCTGCATATAATTCATAAGGCCTTGTTTTATTACTATTTTGCAAACTATTAATGGCAGGAACTACCATTGCCATAATAAGTCCCATAATAACAATCGTTGCAAGTAATTCAATTAAAGTAAATCCCTTTTTGTTCATTTTTCTCACCTATTATTATAATAAAACAAAAAAGAAAGAAAAACTAGTCCTTTCTTAAGAATTTAATTCTTTTTGTAATAATTCATTTGCTACCTTAGGATTGATACTTCCCTTTGTCTCTTTCATTACTTGTCCCATTAAATATTTAAGTGCGCGATCTTTTCCTTCTTTGTAATCTTTGACACTTTCTTCGTTGTCTTGTAAAATTTTTTGAATCACTTTAAGAATACTTTCTTCATCACTGATATTTTGAATGTTTTGATCTTTCATAATTTCATCAATTGTTTTCTTGCTTTCAAGAAATGGTAGTAAAATATCTTTGACATTCTTACTAGAAAGACTACCATCTTCTATTTTTTCAAGCAAAGAACAGAATCTTTTTGGAGAAAGATTAAGATCAAAAATTGTTTTATTTTTCTTATTTAAGTAAGATGCAATATCACCAAGTAAAAGATTTACAGCTGTTTTATAATTGGTATCTTCTTCTAATAATAAGTTAAAATAATTTGATAACGTTCGGTTCCCAATTAGTTTTTTAATCTGTATTTCATTTAATCCTTTTTCTTTGTAAAGTTCTCTTAAGGCATCTGGCAAAAGAGGAATTTCTTTTTTGGCATCTTCAATAAAAGAATCATCTAAAACAACAAAAGGAATATCTGGTTCTGGAAAATAACGATAATCATTTCCCGTTTCTTTTATTCGCATTAAAACGGTATCTTGTAGTTTATCATCATATCTTCTTGTTTGTTCTTTTATTTTTTCTCCTTTTTCTAGGCATGCTTGTTGCCGAAGCACTTCTTTTTCAATACTAAGTCCTACATTATGGATAGAACTTACATTTTTAATCTCACATTTTACACCCAAGGTATCATCTTTCGAAATCGATACATTCGGTTCACATCGCATACTTCCCTCTTCCATCTTACAATCAGAAATATTACCATAATATAATAATTCTTTTAATTTTTCCAAATAAAGCATTGCTTCTTTACTACTTGAAATACAAGGTTTGGTAACAATTTCAAGTAAGGGAACACCGGCTCGATTAAAATCTAGTAAACTAACATTTCCTCTATGGGCACTTTTACAAGTATCTTCTTCAATATGAATCTCTTCAATTTCTATTTTCTTTTCTTCTCCATCGACATCAATTAAAACATAACCACCAACACCTATCGGTGTTCTATTTTGGGTAATTTGATAATTTTTGGGATTGTCTGGATAAAAATAGTTTTTGCGATCAAAGTGCATTCTCTTACTGATTTTACAGTGAAGGATCTCACAAGCTTGTACTCCTTTTCTTAAGACTTCTTCATTTACCGTTGGAAGGGTTCCAGGGTATCCCAAATCAATCGCATTAATTGACGTATTCGTAGGCATTCCATAGACATTCAAACTATCGGAAAAGATTTTGGTTTTGGTTTTTAATTCAACATGGACTTCAATCCCAATGGTTGTTTTATATTCTGCCATCTTTTATCCCTCCTTCCAAAAAGCTTGCAAGTTGATAAATGGTTGCTTCCTCAAAAGAATTACCAATAATTTGCATTCCAAAAGGAAGATTTTCTTTTGTTTTTCCAATTGGAATATTAAGACTTGGAAGTCCTGCCATATTAACAGGAATCACCAAAACATCATCCAAGAATGATTTTAGTGGATCACTCATATCTTCTTCTAGAGAATAAGCTTCTGTTGTTGTTGTTGGTCCAAGAATAAGATCATAGGATGCGAAAACATTATCAAACTCTTTTTTCATATCATCTCGTATGGATAAGGCTTTATCATAATAGATTTTAGCATTCTTTCCACTTAATAAATAACTTCCTACCATAATTCGACGTTTTACTTCATCTCCAAAACCAAGTTGTCTTGTTTTCTTATACATCTCATCTACAGTTTTGACATCGCTTGCTCGAAATCCATAACGAACTCCATCAAAACGGGCAAGATTACTACTTGCTTCTCCCATGGCAATAATTTGATAAAGAGTAACTGCATGATCCAAATACTTCATGTCAACAATATCGACAGAAAGTCCTTCTTTTTTTAAGAAAGCAATCACTTCTTCTATTCTTTCTCTTATTATAGGTTTTACAATATCACTTAAGAAATATTTTGGTACTGCAATCTTCATTCCTTTGACAGGAATTCCAATTTTTCTTGTAAAGTCTTCCTCCTCTTTTTTGGCACTGGTTAAATCTTTTGCATCGTGCCCTACCAAAAGATTAAGAAGTAGTGCATTTTCATATACATTTCTTGTCATAGGACCAATTTGATCAAGACTTGATGCGAACGCAACCAAACCATAACGAGAAATTCTACCATATGTTGGTTTCATTCCAACAATTCCTGTATAACTTGCAGGTTGACGGATACTTCCTCCTGTATCACTTCCAAGAGCGAAAGGAACAAGATCTGCTCCTACACAGCTTGCACTTCCTCCGGATGATCCTCCTGCTATTTTTGTTTTGTCAACCGGATTTTTCGGTGGTCCAAAAAAACTGGTTTTTGAGGTTGATCCCATAGCAAACTCATCCATATTGGTCTTTCCAATAATAATCATTTTCTTCTCTTTTATTTTCTCAATCACACTGGCATCATAAATAGGAATAAAATTTTCTAACATACGAGATGCACAAGTTGTTCTTAAATCCTTTGTCATAATATTATCTTTAATTGCAATTGGAATTCCAAAAAACAGATTATCTTCTTCTACTTCACCTAAGTTTTGGGCGATTTCTTTTGCTTTGTCATTGATGGTAATAAAAGCATTTAACTCTTCTTGTTCCTTAATTCTACTTAATGCTTCTTCTACTAACGTAAGAGGTGTTATTTCTTTTTTTACCAACAAAGCATGTATTTCTTCTAACGATAAATCTAAATACTTACTCATGAATCATCACCGGCACTTCCACAAAATTTCCATTCTTAACAGGCGCATTCGAAAGCGCAACGTTAGCAGAAAGCATCTCACCTTCTCTATCTTCTCGAATACTTGCTTGTTCCATAACAGGGGTAAACATGATTTCTTCATCGTACCCCTTTACTTCGTTTATTTTTTCTACTTCAGTAAGTAGTTTTTTTAAATCCACTTGATAACGTTTTATTTCATCATCTGTTAGTCCAACACGAGCAAGATCTGCTACGTGTAATACTTCTTCTTTGGTTAATTTCTCTTCCATCTCTACCATCCTTTCTTCTTAATAATCTAAACTGTTTAAATCAAGTAAAAAATCAAATATACTCATCGTAATAATACCATTTTCATCTCTTGTTCTTTTCATGTAGTCTTTTACAATAATAATTTTTTTAAAAGAATCATTAATCTTTAATAAAGGTCTTTCTTCTTGCTCCTGTTTTTCCTGATTTGGAATCTGAAAAGCAGATTGAATATAGATTTTATTATTGCCTTTATTGGCAACAAAATCTACTTCTAATTGTTTATAAACATATTCCTTTTCTTTTCTTTCTTTTAATTCTATCACTCCAACATCTACATCATATCCTCGTCTTTTTAATTCTAAATATATGACATTTTCCATAATATGTGTTTCTTCATATTGTCTAAAGTTAATAAGAGAATTACGGATTCCTAAATCACTAAAATAAAACTTATATGGAGTACTTAAATATTTTTTCCCTTTCACATCATATCTTTGTGCTTTTTCTATTAAAAAAGATTCTTCTAAATATTTTAAATAGGAATTAATTGTTTTGGGATCTACATTTAATCCTGCTGTTGATTTAAAGGTATCAGAAAGTTTTTTTGGATTGGATAAAGAACCTATACTAGATGATATCAATTCTATTAAACGTGTCAATTCTGCATCGTTTTTTATTTCATTTCTCTCAATTACATCATTAATATAAACATTTTTTTGTTGTTCTTTTAAATAAGCAGTTTTTCTCTCATCCCCTTTCATTGAAATTACTAAGGGAAGTCCACCATAAGTAATATATTCCACCCATCCATCCAGTTTATCACCTTGATAAACAGACATAAATTCATAATAGGAAAGTGGATATACTTTGATGTTTTCTCCACGCCCTCTAAATTCCGTAATAATATCACTTGATAAAAATTTTGAATTACTTCCAGTTACATAAATATCAATATTAGGGATTCGTAATAATCCATTTAAAACACCTTCAAAATTTTCTACTAATTGAATTTCATCTAATATTACATAATATATTTCTTCATCTATCATTTTCTCTTTTACATATTTACTTAAGTTTTTGGGGTTTAATAATTCATCATTATCAGAATCATCAAGTGCAATCTTTATAATATGATCTTGTGAAACATTATTTTGTAAAAGATAATTATAAAATAACTGATTTAACAAATAAGACTTTCCACATCTTCTTATTCCAGTGATAACCTTTATAAGGCCATCATTTTTGGCTTCAATAAGCCGGTTCAAATAAAGATCTCTTTTTATTTCCATCATAAAATCGTTCCTTTCTCTTTCTATATTCTATCCCATTTTAAAAAAAATAGCAATGGTCTATTCCAAAAAAACTCCACAGTGGAGTTTTTTTGGAATAGAGATTGTTTCCTATTTTACTTTCTTATATATTTTTTCTTTTTCTTCTAACACGTTACAAGAAAAACAAGAAACGGATTTTGGATGATAAACCTTTAATTGTTCCAAAGAAATATTAAAATTCTCGGCATAAATATAATCATATTTTTTATTTGTTAACGTTGGAAAATCGTCCTTCTCTTCTTTCTCTGGTACTGATAAAAAGATAGAATCCGCACAAATAGAAAGTTCTTTTGGAAAAGTTAACTCTTTTTGATCAATCGTATAAGAAAGTGCAGAAGCAGAAACTGGAATTTCTGTAACCGGTGTATTTTTAATTTCCAAATATTCTAATTTTTTCTTCTTTTTTGCAAATTCTTTTAAGGATGTTTCAATATCATTTAGAGATTCTTTCTTATAATCACTAAGATAGAATTGATTAAGTGAAGATAGTGCTTCCAAATTACAAAAAGAGGTACTAGTAAGATGTAAATTTAAGTGAGCTATTTCTCTTAATTGTTCTAAATCTAGCGTTTCTTGACAATTTTCAAATTCGATTGATTCTAATTGTTCTAACACTTCTTTCTTTATTTCTTTCAAATTAATGTTTTCCAAGTTAACATGACAAAACGTTAGACTTTCTTTTTCTTTTATGTATTCTTCTAATTCTCTATAGTCTTCTTCTTCTAACTTTTTCTTAAGATCAATAATTCTTGTATCTTCTTTGTTGCTAACGATAATACCTATTTTCTCTTCTAATATATCCTTTGTTTCCTCTTCTTGTTCTTTTGTTATTACTTGATCTGCTTCTTTTGTACAACCAAATGTATTTAAGGTAATTCCTCCTACTAATACAAATGGTAAGAGCTTTTTAATTTTTATCATTTTACATCCTTCTTTCTACTTTTTCCTTTTTTTTCTCTTCTAAAAAGGTCACTTGATATCCATATTCTTTTAGACTCCTTACGACATGTTCTAAATAATTTAACTCTTTGATATTTTGAACTTCTAATAACATCAAAAATCCCCCTTAACGTGCTTTTTATTATAAGACAATGAGGAAAAAAAGTAAAGAAAAAGAGAAGCAAGAATTGATGCTTCTATCTTTTAACTTCCTACAATATTGGTCTCTGGTAATGTACTTCCTCCATCTAAGACGATTCCTTCTGCTGTTATATAACTAGAAAGTGGACTGGCAAGGAAAAGAGCAAGATTTCCTAACTCTTCAATTGTTCCCATTCGCTTCATAGGAATTGCTTTACTAATACTATCAATAACACTTTGTGGATTTTCTTTGTTTCCATCTTTTGCAATACTATCTACCATTGGTGTATGAATATAACCTGGTAAAATAGCATTTACCCTAATATTATAGGATACAAGATCAGCTGCTAGTGCTTTGGTAAAACCTAAAAGTGCCGCTTTTGTTGTCGCATACGCTACTTCCTTGGGATCTGCTACTCGAACTCCTGTTACACTGGATAAATTAATGATACTACCCGTTTCACTTTTTCTCATATAAGGAACAACTGCTTTGGTTACGTTCCATGTTCCTTTAATATTAATATCAAAGTGATAATCTCTTACTTCATCACTCATAACATCAAAACTTTCTAGCTTACATACACCAGCATTGTTTACTAAAATATCAATGGATGAGAATTTATCATAAACTGCCTTTACACAAGAATTTACCATTTGTTTGTCCCTAATATCCACTTTATATCCTAAGAAAGTTCCATTTGGAAACTCTTTTTTTAACTTTCCTAAAGCCTCTCCTATTTGATCGGAAAAATCAAAAATAACAACTTTTATATTGTGTTTTAAAAACGTTTTAGCAATTCCAAATCCATTGCCCATCGCACCACCTGTTATAATGGCTACTTTTCCATCTAATTGCATATTATCACATCCCTTTCCTAGTATTTCCATAATTTTCTATTTTATCCTCTTTCTACAAAAGGCGAAACAATTTTGGCGAAAGCATAAATAATTTCATTGCTCTTATTCATAGCAATACTTTTTCCCATCGCTTTTCCACCAATGGTAAGCGCTGATATTAAAGCCGTAACGATTAAGATCACCAAAAAGTTTGGAACCTTTAAAAAATCAGATAAACTAAGCGCGACAATACTTCCTGCTGTTCCTGAAATGACACCACAAATATCACCAATGACATCATTACAAAAACTAGATACTTTGGCAGCATTTTTCTTAAAAAGAATAGCTGTTTTTGCGCCTTTTACTTTCCTTGTATTCATCGAATGAAAAGGTGCTTCTTCTGCCGATTGGATTGCAACTCCAATAATATCAAAGAGAATTCCCAAAATAATAACCAAAATTAAAATTAAGATTCCAACTGGTAAGACTACTTTTGGTATAATGGTTTCGGATAAAAAGGAAAACAAAAGAGAAATCAAAAAGGCTGTTGTTGTAATACTTACAATCCATTTATAATCAACAATTGTTTTTTTCTTTTTTTCTAATACTTTTTTGATACTTTTTTTCTCATCTTTTTTCATGTTTCACGCTCCAACTATATTATATCGATTTGACTATAAGATTTCAAGCAAAAAAAAGACCACATTCATGGCCTTATTTGTTTAACATATTGATTAAATTGACTTTGAACATATCACGTTCTGGATCTGATTTTGAAATCATGACACCTTTATATGTCGATAATTCTGCACGATGTCCTTCATCTAGGATTCCTTCTGGTGTAATGTTAGTAAGTAAAATAACATGCTTATCTAGGTAAACTGTATAGTGAACACGGATTTCACCATGCACTTTTGCAAACAAAGCATCTGTTGGAAGCTTTAATTCATAACTTTCTGTTTTGGCTTTCTTATCTTCACTTACTTTTTTTCCTAGAAATTTACCAGAACGAATTGCAGGATAGTATTCAAATGTTAACTTTTTGTATGCTAACATATTATACTTTCTAACAGAACGTTCCCTTTTTCTAAAATCGTTCTCATCCAAATATTCAAATATATATGACTTCTCCATAGTCCGTAACCCCCTTCGTTAACCCCTAATTCTGAAGCTGCTAACATTATACTACAAAAGATGGGTTTTGTCAAATATTTTTTATAGAACATATTATGTATACCGATTGAAACTTATTCTTTGAACCAAAAATTTATCTTGTATATCTATAGTTTTCAAGTTCTATTGTAGAGGTATTTACAAAAAAATGAAAAAAAGTGAATTTTCAAAATTCCGGCACTTTTTTAGGGGAAAATTGCAAATTCCCCCGGGGAAAATGCAAAATTCAGTCGATTTTAGCCCGGAATTTGCAAAATTCCCTTTTTGACAAATTTTACTCCTTTTGTTAAGGTAGATTTTCGAAAGGAGGGAACATATGAAGCAATACCCAAAAAGACAATTATCTTGTAAATGGAAGTTATCTTTTAAGAAAAAAAATCTAAAAGAAAATGAATTTGCTTGCCTTTTCTCAGATTTTTATTCTAAGGCTATATTTGCTAGAGAAGAAAAGAAGGGATATCTTGCTCTTTTGTTAAGTGATATCTTTGGTTTTCCTGTATTGGAAGAAGACTTAACTTTCTATAAGAATGTTGTAGGAATCGATAACATGAATGATATTGCATTTCAATGTGATATTGTGGTTTTTTATAAAGATATCTTATTGATCCTTGAATTTAATAGTTCTAGGGATTTGACGTATATCATGAGAAATCAACTTTATCAAGGGCTTTTTCATTATCAGTTTCTACTGGCAAAAAAAGAAAAAAAGATTAAGAAGGTGCATAAGGTATGTTTGATCAACTTCAACAACTTCTATAATCGATCAAATGAAGTTTTGATGGATTATTCAAATAACAGAAATGAAGTTGACCAAACATACACGGGAAATCTACAAATCGTAGATATTTATCTTCCCATTGCACTCAAAAAGTACTATAATGATGGTATCAAAAAAGAAGAACTATCAAAATTAGAACTTTTGGTTATTGCATGTTACATTGGTAACATAGACAAAGCACGAAAATTTTTGGAAGGAGATGATGATTTGATGTGCATTATAGAAGACTTACTTCAAGTATCACACTCAAAAGATGCTGAAAACTATTACCATTCTGTTGAGGATGCCAAATATAAGGGCATTTCTATCGGCGAAAAACGTGGACGTACTCTCGGACTGGAAGAAGGACAAGAAAAAGCCTACATGGAAATGATGAGACAACTTCAAGAATTAAATGTTTCACCAGAAATTATGAAACAACTGAAGAAGCCAAAAGAGCTAAAAAAATCAAAAAATCAAAGACAGCATAAAAAGTAGTAGGCTCAAAAAAGAATCTCTATCTATTAGAGATCCTTTTTTGTATGATTCAAATAACAAAAATGAAGTTGATCAAACATATACGGAAAACCTTCAAATCGTAGATATCTATCTACCAATTGCACTCAAAAAGTACTATAATGATGGTATCAAAAAAGAAGAACTATCAAAATTAGAACTTTTGGTTATTGCATGTTACATTGGTAACATAGACGAAGCACGAAAATTTTTGGAAGGAGATGATGATTTGATGTGCATTATAGAAGATTTACTTCAAGTATCACACTCAAAGGATGCTGAAAACTATTACCATTCTGTTGAGGATGCCAAATATAAAGGTATTTCTATCGGTGAAAAACGTGGCATTTCTATCGGCGAAAAACGTGGACGTACTCTCGGACTGGAAGAAGGACAAGAAAAAGCCTACATAGAAATGATGAGACAACTTCAAGAATTAAATGTTTCACCAGAAATTATGAAACAACTGAAGAAGCCAAAAGAGCTAAAAAAATCAAAAAATCAAAGACAGCATAAAAAGTAGTAGGCTCAAAAAAGAATCTCTATCTATTAGAGATCCTTTTTTGTTCTTCTAATATCTAACAAGATATTGCCGTAAATGTCTCTTCCAAAATAGAGTAAAGATAACATAAAACCGGCTTCTTTAGTTTTTTCTCGATTACTTCTTTATAGCCTGCTAATTGTTTTTTATAAGCCATATCAAGCGTATTTTTAAGCTTATAATCAACGATAATTGCAAAAGCATCCCCTACTAACAACAAATCAATTTTTCCATGCTTTTCTCCATCTTTGGTATCTTCTATAAATTCATATTCTTGAAATACTTTACATCCCTCATATAGTTTTAAGAAATCACTTTCTAAAAATTTTTTTATTTTTTCTTTGATCTTTTTATCTTCTATTTGAGGCATTGTTTTGTCTTTTAAATTACATTGTTCTAATAAATCATGAACATAACTACCATATTCTAATAGTTCTTTTTCTTCTTTTGTTATTTTTTGTAAGGATACTTTAGAAAACGTCTCTTTTTTTCTTTCTTCTTTTTGATAACAAGATGGAATCATTTCCAAATGTTCCTGTTTTACTTCTTCTCTTGTCTTTTTCTTTCCCTTTAAATAGTCTTTGCTAAGATTTTTTATTTTTTCTACTTTTCGAATCCGATCAGAAAACGCAAAACAAACACTTTGCATTATTCTTTCAAAAGAATAATAATGTAATCTCGTGTTAATACTAACAAAATTTGTTTCTTCTTTCTCAGAGATATTTCCCATATCTGGCATAACAATAATCATTTTTTCTCTTGCCCTTGTAAGCGCGACATAGAAAAGACGAATTTTCTCAGAAATATCATTTTCTCTTAATTTTTGGAGTGCTAAATTTCTAGTAATTAAATTATCTTCCCTTTCGATATCAGGAATAATAAGTCCATAGGTTTTATCATAGAAAACAGTCTCTTTGTAATCCTTGGTATTAAACTCTCTCGCAAAGCCTCCAAAATAACAAATGGGATATTCTAATCCTTTTGAGGTATGAATACTCATTATTTTAACACTATCTCCATCTTCACGAGAAATTGCAAGTTCAATATCTAGCTTACTCTCACATAAAACAGAAAAATAATCTTTCATTTCAGCAATTGTCATGCCCATTTCCTCTAAGTTTTTTACCAAACTAGAAAAGTAAGTAAGACGGGAACGAAAAGCGTGAACCTTTCCAATTTTAATAAGCTTTTCCCGGTATTCTGTTTTCCTTATCATGGTATCAAAAAAGATAGTGGGAGATGCAATTTCATATTCTTCTACAATTTCTAAAAAGTCTTGATACAGTTTAGTATCTTGGTATGTTTTTTCTTCTATTACATGGTAAATTTCTTCATCCGTCATCTCATATAAGAAACTTCTTGCAAGAGAAACAAAGGAAAAGACAAACGCATCATCATATTGCTTCTTATAAATATGATAGGAAAGAACAAACATATTCTTAATTAATTCCAAATCAAGTTCTGTCCTAGAGGAGTCATTTTTCCAAACAGTTAAAGGGATTCCTAAGAATTCAAAGACTTGCTTATAAAGTGTAAAATCGGTAGAACGATCCATTATAATCACAAAATCACGATAACTTGCTTTTCGTAAAACTTCCTCTTCTTTATCAAAAATCAATAATCCACGATCTAGTTTTTCTTTGATATCATTTCCTATCAAAAATGCTTCTTTTTCTTGTTTTTCCATCTCATCTTCTGATTTTGCTTCATACGTAATAATATCAAGTAAATAATCTTCCTCTGTTTTTCCTTCGTTAAGGTACATCTCATTTCCAAAAATCATAGCATGTCCTTCTTGATATTCTGCTCCTCCTAATCGTTTATCCATAATAAGGGAAAAGAGTTTATTAATCTCATCTAATACTTCTTTTCGGCTACGAAAGTTTTTACTTAAATCAATAACACTACCGCCATCGTTCTTTTTATAACGATCATACTTTTCTTCAAACAAATAAGGATTGGCATTTCGAAAACGATAAATGGATTGTTTGATATCTCCTACCATATAAACATTATTAGATGCAATATAGGAAATAAAAGCTTCTTGAATATCATTGGTATCTTGATACTCATCAATTAATATTTCATCAAACTGATCTCTTAATTCTTCTCTTACTTCTATATTATCCCGAACAAGAGAGATAGCCATTTTTTCAATATCCATAAACGTATAGGCATTTTTTTGTTGTTTGTATTCATAAAGTTTATCATCTAATTCTTTTACAATTTGTAATAAAACGGATACCATTTCTTTGCTTTCTTTTAAAGCCATTAACATTTCTTCTTCGCTTTCATAAGAGAAGAACTTTTGAAACTTCTTTTGTTCTTCTCCTATTTTTTTCTTTAATTCTTTTACTTCATCACTACTTCCGTTTTTTAATCTTGGAAGAGAAAACTTTATTGTTTTTTTCATCTCGTCATAGGTATTACTAGATAAGAATGGTTGTAAAACAGCTTCTGTTTTTTGATAAGTATCCTCTTCTTGTAAACTTAAGAAATCATTACAAAGACATAAAAGTTCTTCTTTTTTTTCTTTTATCATAGAAACATACTCTACAACATATTGTTTTAAATTTTCTTCTTGATAATACGTAGTAAGATAATTGGTATAAAAATCTTCTTTATCTAAAATTAAATCAAAAGAATGATACAATGATAAAATCTTTTCTCGTAATACATTATCATCTTTCAAACAGAAAGCTTGAATTAATTTTGTAAAGGATTCTTCTTCTCGTTCATAATAGGTATTTAATATTTCGTTTAATACTTCTTTTTCTTTTAATACAAAAAGGGTATTTTCAATAATTCCAATCTCTCTTGACACACCAATCATATCAGCATATTTTCGAACCACTGCCATAGAGAAAGAGTCAAACGTTGTGATATAACTACTATCGATCAATTCTAGATTATCTTGTAGGCCTTCTTTTGCTAATTTTTTTCGAATTCTCTCTTTCATCTCGGCTGCTGCTTTTTTCGTGAAAGTTAAAATTAAAAGTCGATCAATCGAGGTATTGGTTTTCACTTTTCTTAATACTCGCTCTGTTAATACTGCAGTCTTGCCAGAACCTGCTCCTGCGCTTACTAAAATGTTTTCCCCTTCTCTATCGATTGCCTCTTGTTGCTCTTTGGTAAATGTTGGCATTATTTCACCTCTCTTTCTATCTTTTTTAACCAAACGTTATCATTTTCATCATGAAAACAAATGGACGCAAACTTACAATAACGACAACTTATGTTTTCTTTGTTTTCGATTTTAGGACGAATATAAAATTCTCCATTCTTCATCTTACTTACAAATTCTTTTAATTTTTCTTCTAAAAACAAAAGCATTTCATCTTTTTCTTCTTGACTCATCGTCTTTAAATAATGATTAAGACTTCCACTTTTATTGACTGATAAATTTTTGATCCATGTACTATTTTTATAGTTTTCATCTAATAATTCTAGCGTTTCTTCTTCACTTGCTACGACTCCAATTAACCTTAATTCTTTTTTCTTTTTCTCCATGTCTTTTGTATTGTGAAGAAGTCTTTGATAGAAAAGGCCTGCAAAAACTGGATTTTGAATTTTTCCACTTCTTTCTAATAACAAAACATATAATGGAAGCTGCATATGAAGTCCATAGGATAAATAATCAAAATTTAAAGAGATGGATCCTGTTTTATAGTCAAAGATGGCATAATAGGTTTTTCCATGAAACTCTTTTAATAAGATTTTATCCAAAAAGCCTTTTAAGGATACATCTTCCATAAGGGGAATTACTATTTTCTCTTCTAATAATGGTGTGGTTAAAAAGGTTGTTTTTTCTTCTTCTTGATTCACATCTATAACAATTCTTAATTCTTCTTTTAATCGTTTTAAAAAGAAAGCTTCTTTTTTATCCCATTCTAACTTTGAAACGGCATTTTGGTAAGACGTCTCAAAATCAAAGGATGTATCGTACATCTTAGATAATACTTCATGATAAACTGTCCCTAGTTTGGTTGCGAAACTCTCTTCATAAGGCTCTAATTTTAAGATATATTTTAAGTAATAGCGAAAAGGACAAAGAGCAAAGTCGTCCAAATGGCTATAAGATAGCATAAGGGGGGTAACAGTAAGGGGAAAAGGTTTGAAAGCATGGGAAAAAGATCGATACTCTTTTTCCTTATAAATTTTCTCTAAAATTGTTAAGTTTTTCTTTTCTTCATTGTACGTATAATAAAAGTCTAAAAGTTCTCCAAACTGTTTTTTGTTATAAGAGGTACTATAACGAAAGTTTACTTGTTCTTTTTCTACTACCGTAAGGTTTAATTCATCAATTAAAGATGACTTTGAATAACTATCTTGTAAGGAGGTATCTTTATAGGAAAGACTAAGATTTTTAACCGAAGAAAAAGCTTTGATTACGGCTTGTTTCATTTTCTTATTTTTCTCTCTTACTGTCATCAAAGAACATTCTTCTTTGGCTTTATCACTTAAATATTCTTCATCTTTAAAAATGGTTGGAATTTTATTTTGGTTAAACGATACAACAAACAAATATTCATCGTCTTTGATTAAATAAGGAATGGTTTTAACATCTTCTAATATGGTAACGGCATCTTTAAAATGTTTTACTGGAAGCTTTGTCTTTTTTAAGGCTTCTTCTAATAACATGGGATAATAGGAAGAATTTTCGGCAAAAAGAAGACTATCTTCTATTTTCTTTATCAGCGGTAGTATTTCTTTTTCTTTAATTTTTGTTATATCTTGGTGTTTAAAATATTCTTGTCCAAGAATGGTTGGAAAAAGAGAGGATGTACTTTCTAAGTTAATTGGAATATCAAAATCAAAAAAGACTTCTTTTATGGAATAAAGGTATTCCTCCTCTACTCCTGCAAGAAAAATCTTATGATAAGAAACGCCATCTTGGTTTAGTTTTCGAATCGCATTCGCTAGTCCTTCTACTTCTTCTTCAATCGTACTATAGTGGATAACAGAAGGAAAGTGATGAGGTATTTCATAATCAATGATAGTTGCATTGATCTTTTTTAACATTTCTTCTTCATATGGCTCTAGTAAAGGGTATCCCATTACAATGACATTTTTTGTTTTGATATAGTCTTGAAAGGTGTTATTTTCTATCAAAAAGCCTTTCTCAGATAATTCTTTCTTTCTTCTTTTTAGGTGTTGTAGTTTCTTATGATGATAGTCTTTTTCTTGTTCTATAGCAGGAAGAAGGGAAAGAATATTACGTGCGACATCAAGGGGCTCTTCTTCTAATAAGTATAAAAGGGCTTCTTCTTTTACTTTAAAAAAGTATTTTTCTTTTACGCCTTCTAAGGTATCAAAATGAATTTGATAGATTTCATTTTTCTTTTCTAATTCTCTTAATAACTGTTCTTTGATACTATTTGGTACGATATAATAATTATTATCTTTAAAATCTATATTCACAAGAATCACCTCATATATTTATGATACAATACAAATGTTTGTTTTTCAAGGAAAAAGAGAACTAAGTTCTTAGTGTAGTGTTTAGGGAAAAGAAAAGGAAGTAGTAAACCCATATAGTTTTTTACTTCCTTTTCTATTCTACATTACATACATTGCATATGTCTATTGCGCAAGTACCACTACCATATATACTTATTTCAAATTGAAATTGACTTCTATCATTTTTATTACTGCTATTATCAAAAATAGATCCTTCTTTTATTTCTATAAAATTTTCTTCATTACAATGATTCACCCATTTTTTATTATTCTCAGTATTTATGTTAAATGTATAACGTTTTCCGTTTGCAATACTTTCTGTTTTGGATAAACTGATTGGAATATCATAGGTTTTTGATTCTTTATCACTTCTACATTCTTTGTATCCAAGACTTACATTATCGACTGTTAAATCATTTGATGGTGTATGATATAGTGTGTAAATTCTAAAACACACTATATTTTTTTATGAGGAAGAAGGAGGAAGAAAAATG
>CANQYK010000030.1 GCA_947628065.1 uncultured Bacilli bacterium
AGCCAAGCATGACAGCAAACACTGCTTTTGTTAATAATAACATTTTAGTCACCTTCCTGTTTCTCTCAAGTATTATACCATGATAGACTCTCTTTTTCTATAATATTTCTTTGATTAGACACTGTTTTGACATTACTTTGTTCTCTATACTTTATGACAAAAAGAAAAAGAATAGACGTTTTTCATTGCATATTATTTTCTTTTTAATATAACTCTTTCACAGCTTCTATAACAGCAAGCCTACCATAAGAATAAGTAAGGGAACCTTGTTGATAAGCAATATAGGGTTCTCTTATTGGTCCATCACAAGAAAGTTCAATGGAAGATCCTTGCGTAAAACTACCACTAGCCATAATAATATCATCACTATACCCCGGCATATAAGAGGGAAGCAAAAGAGAATTAGAATCAACGGGAGAATATTTTTGAATTGCTCTACAATAGGTAATCAAATCTTCTTTGTTATGAAAAATAATATTTTGAACAATATCACATCTCTCATCATCATAACGAGGTTCCACTTCATATCCTACCTCCTCTAATAAGGCTGATGCAAAAATCGCAGTTTTTAGAGATGCTGCTACCACAGAAGGTGATAAAAATAATCCTTGATAGAAACTTTTATTAATACCAAGAGTTGGACCAACTTCCCTTCCTTCCCCCGGTAATGTAAGACGACTTGCTACCAAATCAATCAAATCTTTTTTCCCAACTACATAAGCACCATTAGGAGCAATTCCACCACCTAAATTCTTAATTAAAGAACCAACTGCAATATCAGCTCCAACCATTGTTGGTTCCTTCTTACTTACAAATTCACAGTAACAATTATCAACCATAATGATAACATCTTGATCAACTTCTCTTATTTTTTTGATTACTTTCTCTACTTGATCAATAGAAATAGATTTTCTTGTAGAATATCCTTTTGATCTTTGTATTTCAATAACCTTAATTTTTTCTTCTTTCAATACCTTTTGTATTTTATCATAATCAAAATCATCCCCTTTTAAATCAATTTGTTGATAGTTAATACCAAATGCTTTCAAAGAAGAATTATTTTCTTTGATTCCAATTACTTCATCTAATGTATCATAAGGTTTTCCTGTAATACTTAAAAGTGTATCACCAGGCCTTAAAAGTGCAAAAAAAGTAACCGTTAAAGCATGACTTCCTGATATAAATTGACTCCGAACCAAAGCACTTTCCGACTCAAAAATACGAGCATAAATACGCTCTAATTTATCTCGTCCTATATCATGATAACCATATCCTGTAGTAGAAGAAAAATCACTTTCTACAACCTCTTCTTCCCGAAAAGCAGTAAGAACTCTTCTACTATTCTCATCTTCAATACTATTCACTTTTTCTAATACTTCTTTTATTTTCATATCTATTTTTTGTATAATCTCTTCCATATTATCACCTTTCTATATCAAACAAAAATGTCTCATTACGATAAAAATCTTCTTCATCATTATCATTTGAAAACACCATAAAACCACGATAAAATTTCAATTGATCCCGTACAACATACAACTGGAATTTATCATTCTTATCAATTCTTCTTCTTTCTAAAAAACAAGCATAATCACATTCTTCTTGTTTTAAATAAAAACTATCTAGTTCCCCTTGATAATATTCTTGCATCTTTTTATCAAAAGAAGCATCTATTTCTTCTTTGGTAACCTGGAATCTTTCCAATAGTTCTTCATCTGTTACCCTTTTCTTTGTCTTTTTATCAAACACATAAGTCTTAAAGGTTGGATAAGGATATCCTGTTTTACTATCAATTTGATTCAACATCGTAACAAGTGATAAATATTTTTTTCCTTCTGTATATTGATAAGTAAATTGACTATCCTGATTCATAATAATGTTCTGATAATCTTCACTCATTTCTTTATTTACAAGTTCTACATCTAAATTATCATACTCTAAATATGGAAGATGAGAAATCAAAGAAGAAGCATGTTGATACGATTGTTTTTCTTTTACTTTGATGGTATTATATTTCTTATTTGGTGAGATTAAAAAATAAAAGAAGAAAAAAATAGCAAGAATACAAAGACCAAAAAATAATATTTTTCTTCTGTTTTGACTTTTATCACTTTCTATCATTTTTATCACCTCTACTTATTCGGATCAAATCCTTGTTCTTGCTCTAGTTGTTCTTCTTCATCAATCTTTTTCTTTGCAATCTCTTTGATCGTTACTTCTTTTGTATTTATATTTAACTCAAATTGATAAGTAATCGGATAAGCATCAACAAACCTTCCTTGATAAACGTCTCCATTTAATTGATTATATGCATAAAAATATTGTAATTCTTCTTCGTTCAAATTCTTTTCTTTTAACGCTTTTTTCAAATTTTTATTTAAGGTATGATATACACTTTTTGAAATGCCACTTTGTTCTTTTTGTAACTGTTCGATAGGATTTAAATAGTTTTCTTTCCTTAGTAGAAAAAACAAAACACATAAAACAAGAAGTAAAATACCTAGAACAATAAGAATTTTTTTATCTTTTAATTTGTTCATTCTATCACGATCCTTTCGCCTCAAAAATCCAGTAATTCGCAGCAGATGCATCAATCTCAGCTGGTGTAAAAGCTCTATTATTATAGCCCTTTCCAACGGCATTGTTTTTATTAGGATCATTAACTAATATGTTCCCATTTCCATCAATTCCTCGTAAAACAATAATATGACCACCTCTTGTAAAAAGCCCTGCACTTTGAGAACTCATTACCGGTTGATTCTTTTTAAGCGCATTTACCACTTCAGTTATAGAATTGGTTGATTTAACCGTTCCTAAATTATAATGTTTCGCAAGTGCGGAAGGAAAACTCCAACTCATACCACTTCCTGGAACATAATAAGCCCTAGACCAACTACTAATCAATTCTCTTGGCGTTATTTTTTGATCCAACAAATAAGATACAATCATAGAACCCGATGTAAAACCACAACCAGATGTTGCAATATTTCTTCCAGAACCTAAGGACACATCGGCATAATCTCCTTGATAATAAATAGGAATGGGCATCCCACCTTCTAGTGTTTCACCGGTTCCACCTCTACTTTTTACATATTGTTTAAGACCAGATAAATCACCAAAAAAGGAGGCGAGCGAATTTCCTTTTCCTGTTCCACTACCATTATTATACGTTGCTTCCCCTATTTCATCTACTTTATCATCGGCTTCTTCCCAACATCTTGCGATATCAAAAATAAGAGCAGTTTTATTTTCAATATCAGATTCTCTTATAAAATTAATAACAATATTTAAGAAAGAAGGAACTAAGAAAATAAGAATTGCCGCAATAATTTTTTTAGGGATATTGCCTTGCTTTTTCTTATTCTCTGGATTTCCAATTAATTGAATTACATCAAGCGTTACAAAAACAATCAAAAGAATAGGAACAACAATACAAACAATCGTAAAAACATGATGTAAAAACGATATTGTCCTAGCAAGAGCAGGATCTCTACAAGTATTAGTTAACGTTGTTAAAAAAAACATTTTATCACCTCTTTTGAAACAATCAATATGAAAATAGAAAACAAAGATTGATTGTTATAATCATCGAATCACTCCACCATCAATTCGAATCACACTATCATTGATATAAGAAGCATTGTCACTTCCTAAAAAATAGACAAGCGGAGCGATATCTTCTACTTTCGCAAAACGATGAAGTAATATTTTCTTCTCTTCTTTTTCTCGAAACTCTTTGCTTAACTCTTTGGTACTATCCGTCTCTATCCATCCTGGACAAATGGTATTTACTCTTACATAAGGTGAAAAGTACTTTGCAAGATTATGACCAAGAGAAATAAGTCCTGCTTTCGAAGCATCATAGTCAAGAGATTCTTCATAATACGTATCAAGTGCATTACTAGAAGAAATATTTAAGATAACCCCTTGTTTTCTTTGCTTCATTTTCTCCCCTATTTTTCGGCTTAAGAGAAAAACAGAAACCAAATTAACATCTAAAATACGAAGAAAATCTTCCTTTGTTTTAAATTCAACAAGACTATCTTTCGAAATTGCCGCATTGTTTACCAAAACATCAACCGACGTTTTTTCAAAAATTTCATCACACATTCTATCAAGCTCTTCTTCCTTACTAAGATCTGCTTTTACAAGATAAGCTTTTCTTCCAAATGACTCAATTTCCTTAACCACAGATCGTGCTTTTTCTTCTTCTTTTTGATAGTGAACAATAACATCATATCCACCTTCCGCATACGTTAAGGCAATAGAACGACCCAATCCTCTACTACTACCGGTAACAAGTACAACACTCATGATACCACTCCTCATCTATTTTACTGGAAATAAGAAATTATCCTTAATGGCTTCCGCATCATCACTTGAAAGTGCGAAAAGATCATAGGGATAGAAAAAATACAATTTCTTTTTTCTAATATAATAAGAAACATTTCCTACTTTCTCTTTTACACCAATTGTCCTTAAAAAGCAAGCATAATCACAAACATTTTTATATAACTTTTTTTGCTTTACTTCTTCTTCGTAAATTTTTAAGAGTTTTTCATCTCTTCCTTTTTCTACCTCTTCTTCTGTTTTTCCAAAAAGAGATAGTAAAGTATTATTTTCATACCTTGTTTTATTCGAAATAGAAAATACATAGGTAGTAATGATGGTATTTGTTTTTAAAGTATCTTTATTAATTTCCTTTTGAAAAAGAACAATCGATAAAAAATCTTTACTTACTTCATAATCATACGTTACTTGGCGAAGAGTATTTTCCATCTCTTCCTCATAAAGAGATAAAAATTCTTCATTTACCCTTACGGCATCTTCCCCTTCTAAATTAAGATAAGGATAATAAGAATAAATACCACTTGTCTCAATTTGTTTTTTTCCTTTGGTATAGACATAAGCTTTGTTTTTCTCTTTTTTATTTTTAGTTCCTTCCCTCTTGAAAGAAGAAAAAACAAAAGAGAAAAGAAAAAAGGTAAGAAAAAACAGGAAAAGACAAGCAAGAAAAAGAATTATTTTTTTATTGTTTTGATAAAACTCATGAAAACTACTCTCATCAACCATTACTCTCCCGCCTTTCTTGCTACCCCATTTGATATACCATAAAGTCTTTCCATATCACTAGTTCCTAGTCCATTATTATAATTTGAGGCATAATAAGTAATATGTAAGTGTGGGGCATAACTTCCAACATCCGATGCATCTCCTGCAGCATTTCCAACAAACCCTAATAGTTCTCCTTTTTTTACCGAACGACTACAAGATCCATCTGGACAATAATAGATAAGACCTGACATATGGGTTAAGAAAACATGGGTTAAGCTCTTTCCACCAAAAGAAAATGGAGTATTTAACTTTATGGTTACTGTATAAGCCGTCTCATCACAACCTTTATTTACTGTATGTCCCCACTCAGAATAACGCATCACGCCATCAACGGGTGAATAAACAGGTGTTCCAATGGGAGATAAAATATCCATACCATTGTGTTCGTATACTGTTTTATAAACCCCATTTTCTGGTGTGACTGGAAAAGAGATAACACCAGATTGATAAGTTTTTACATTCCCAAGATTTTGATACGAAAAACCTTTCGGATGTGCTCCTAAACTATATCCTGTACCAGTATCTCTTGGATAGATAAAATTACTGGCATTAATATTTCCTCTACTAGCCCAATAATTAATCGCAATAGCAGGATCTGGTTGACTCGAATTTACTTGACCAGCTCCACAAGTATTCGCAGTTCCTCCACTACTGGATCCAGAATTATCCCCTGTATTACTACCACTTGATGCTCCACCTGTGGATGTTGATGTTTTTACATACTTTTTAAGACCCGATAAATCACCAAACAAAGAAGCAATACCGCCTCCATTACTGGTACCAGATCCATTCATATAAGTCGCATCCTCAATCCCACTTTTAGTCTCTTCTGCTAACTGCCAACAATAAGAAATTTGAAATACTTTGGAATTTTCATCATCACTTGAGATAGCAACCCAATTCATAACAATATTAATCATACTAGGAACAAAGAAAACAACAAGAGCTGCAAAAAATTTTAAAAATAAGGATGATAATCCTTTTTTCTTATCTGGATTTGCAAGAAGCCCTACCATAGAAGTCGTAGCAAAAATAACCAAAACAATAGGAATTAAAATACATAAGATTTTAAAAATTTGATGAACCGTTGATAAAGGACGAGCAAGCGCAGGATCAGAACAAACACTTGTAAGATCAGTTAAGAAAAACATCATATCACATCCTTTACTCAAACAAAAAGTCTTCATCTTTGTAGAATTCTTCTTCTCCTATATCAGAAAATACCATAAAACTACGATAAAATTTTAATGTATTGTTATCAACAAATAAATGAATATCATCTTGATAGTCATTAACACCTCTTCTTTCCAAAAAACAAGCATAATCACATTCATCTTCACTTAAATAAAGTTCTTCTACTTCCTTTTGATAATAAGTTTTCATTGCTTGTTCAAAAGAAGAAGCAAAATCATTGACACTTTTTCCATAAAAACCATATAGTACATCATCACTTACCAAAGATTTACTATCCAAATCAAAATTATAAGTAGTAAAACTTGGATAAGGAAAACCAGTTTTTGCGTCCATTCGATTTAATATGGTAACCAAAGAAAAATAGTTATCACTTACACTATATTGATAAGTAAGTTGAGAAGATCCTTCTTTTACTACGCTATTATACATTTCTCTTATTTCATTGTTTACTTTCTCAGCATCACTACTATCAAACAAAACTTGCGGCATATAAGATGTAACATTACTTTTTGGTATAGTATAACTAGCCTCTTCTCTAACGTAAGTTCCAACCGTTTTCTTTTGTTCTTTTTTTGCTACAAAAAGACTCGATACAAACCACAATACAAAAAGAATAACAAGCGCTATAATACTCCATTTTATAATATCTTGTTTTTTTTCTTCTATCTCCATCGTTACCTCCTATCTTGTAATACTACTTCCATAATGTTTTTGAAATACAAGAGCAAGTTCATGTGCAATTTTTTCTTTGTTTTTACTATATTGATCCATCGCACCAGGATTATCATAAAATTCAACTTCAATATAGGTCATAGGAATTCCCAAATTTTGAAAATATCTTTGATTCTGAAGTCCTTGGGCAATGTTTCCTAAACTTTTCCCTGTATATTTTACAACTGCATTTTTTAGTTCCTTATCAATTTCTGAAATACCAGCTGCACCTTGCATTAAAAGAGTACCACGGGCACCTCCTCCTGATGCATTAAAATGAAGTTCAATCACATGCGTAAATTTCTTAAATTTTTCTTCGTTTTGACGAAAAGCAGAAGTTCTAAGAGCAAGTTCAATATAAAAGGATTTATTCATTTTCGCATCGGTTCCACCCAACATCTCATTGGCAATGGATGCTTTTAAGTTCATACCATCAAGTTCACTTTTTAAAAGACGAGCAAGAATTCTTGTTTGATCAGGCTCTAGATATTTCATTCCAGACTCTTCTCTACACTCATTGCTTTTTTGATTACAATAAGGAGCATAAGAGTGCCCTGCAATAATTAAGATACCGCCATCTCCTAAACTTTGTGAAGATGTCTCTTTTTTTATATATTTCTTTAATCCTGATAGATCACCAAATAAACTCTTACCAGCTTCTCCAACTGCCCCTTCTAAATAAGAGGCATCCCCTACTTCTTTTGCTTTTTCTCTTGCTTTTTGCCAGCAAGAAGAAACATTAAATAAATAGGCCCCTTGATTACTAGAAAAAGCTTGATTGGTAAGATTCATAATTAAGTTAACAATGGTTGGTAATAAGAAAATAAGTATTGCAGCAATTACTTTTTTAATTATTTTTGGTATCATTTTCTTATCATCTGGATTCATCACAAGAGAAATAACAGAAATCGTTATCATGACAACAAGTAATATAGGTACAAAAATTGCTATCATCATTAAAACATCATAAATAATTGTAATACTTCTAGCAAGAGCTGGATCACTACAAGTTACTATTATACTATCCAATAGATACATAACATCACGATCCTTTTTTTTGACTTACACTTATCCCATCTCCAATTTCATAAATAGTTGTCTCATAATTTTCATTGGTTTTTAAGAAAGAAATGTAATCTTTAATTTTTCGAACAATTCCACGAACATTTTTACTTTCAATTTCGTTTTCATTTTTCATTACCAAACCATGAAAATAAATATTATCGGTAATAATAGAACCATTATCTTCTAAGTTTCTTTCAAAAAGTTCAAAAAATTTTCTATTTTGTCCCTTCGCTCCATCCAAAAAGATCAAATCAAAAGTATCATCAAGTCGAACGTTTAAAGCATCTTGATAAAGTAAAGTAATCTGATTTTCTAACCCCATGCGTTTGATATTTTTCACGGCTTCCATATATCTTACTTCATCACGTTCAATACTAGTAATTTGAATCTCTTTATTACAAAGTGCCATCATAATAGCAGAATAACCAATTGCAGTTCCTATTTCTAAAATATGTCTTTTTTTATTTTTGATAATATAAGTCGTTAAAAAGTCAATCCCCTCATCCATCATAATAGGAACTTTATTAACAGACGCATATTCCTTTATTTCTTTTATAATTTTATATTGTTCATTTACCATATCCAATCCCCCCTTGCTTTAATTTCTTGTATGGTTCGATCATGTTCACTTTGTGTCTTATTATAGTAAATAGCTCCATTTTTATCGGCTACAAAGAAAAGAGCATCAATATTACTACTATGAACAGCAGCATCTACACTATCCTTTCCTGGATTACAAATAGGACCAACTGGAAGTTGTCCAGCCATTTTACTACTTCTTGTATTATATGGATTATAAGTATTAAACATCTCGGCAGTTAAATCTCCTGTCATTTGTTGATGAAAAGCATAATAAGTAGTAACATCACTTCCAAGATTCATACCATTTTTCAATCGATTTTGAAAAACACCTACAATCTTTTTACGATCTTCTAACTTAATTCCTTCTAATTCTGCCATAGATGCAAGTGTTAAACTACTATGAACACCAAGTGTTTGTAATTCTTGTTTATAAGGTTCTAAGTTTACTTCTTCTTGATCCAAAAGCATAGTAATAATTTCCTCTATGGTTACATCTTTATCTTTTACCTCATAAGTATCCGGTGCAAGATATCCTTCTAAACCATAATAAATATCAGGATTCAAAATAGAATCTGTCAAAAACCAATAATTTGAAATTAAAGTATTAAGATACGTAGTATCTTTCATTTTCTCTAAAAAGGAAGAACTTGTTATCGATGTTTTTTCTTCTAACATCTTAGCATAATCTTCTATCGTTTTTCCTTCGTGAAACGTTAGTCGAATTACATTTTTATTATAAGAGTTACCTCCTACAAAAAGATCAACTATTTTTTTTACTGACATATTTTTACTTAACGTATAAGTAGATGCTTTTAAACTATTAATATTATGAAGTTTTACATATACTTTAAAGAAAAACGCACTTTTAATAAGTCCTTCTTCTTCTAGATTAGAAGCTATCATAGATGTTGAAGTACCTTCTTCTATTTCAAACTCTATCGCATCTTTATTGTTTTTATCGATTGCTGATAATTCGTACTGATAAATACTAATTCCAAGTATAAAGGTTATAAGGAATACAAGAAGTATTATTCCCATAATTTTATATTTTTTCTTAAGTCTCATACTGCCATCCCTTCTATTAAAGAAGCGAGTTTTTACTCGCTTTCTGTTTTCTTTCTAATTTCTTCTTGAATGGTGTTTAAAATAGTTTCAATTACTTTCCATTCTTTCTCAGTCTCAATCGGATCAAGTCTTGATGTATCACTTCCTGGATAGTATATACTTGCAAAAACTTGAATATTACCAAGATCATCGGTACTATTATCGGTATAGACGATATAACTTTTGTTAGTCTCATCACTATCAAAAGTAAACAAAACATCATATATCGTTTCTTTTCCATTTTCATCCACTAATTTAAATTGATTTTTCTCATTCATTTTTCTCTTCCTTTCCAATCCAAATATGATTGTAGTATAATTGTAGCAGCAAGGGAATCAATTTTCTTTTTTCTTTTTTTACGGCTTGTATTACCAAGTATCATAGTCTTCTCTGCAGTAACCGTTGATAGTCTTTCATCCATTAAGAAAACATCCAATCCACATTTATCTTCTAGCAATTTTTTAAAGTCTTCTGTTGCTTTCGCACGAGGCCCAATGGTATTGTTCATATTTTTGGGATACCCTAAAACAATCGCATCAATTTCCTCTTCTTTTATAATTTGAAGAAGAGAAGAAAGCAAAGTTGTCACATCATTATCATGATATAGGGTCTTATAAAAGCTCGCAATGGATCCTGTTTTATCAGAAATAGAAAGCCCTAATGTCTTTGTTCCAAGATCAAGTCCTAAATAACGCATTAATCTCCTATAAAAGAACTAAGTAAAACCTCTACTACTTTACTTCGATCAAGCGATTGCATTTTTCGTCTTGCATCTTGATAACTTGATATATAGCCCAAGTCCCCACTAATTAAGTATCCTACAATTTGATCAATTGGGTTATAACCTCTTTCTTTCAAAGAAAGAAAAACCTCTTTTAATACCTTTTGTACTTCCTTTTCTTTGCTTGGCTTTAATTGAAATAACATTGTTTTGTCTTTCATTCTATCACCTCACTACAACTATCTATTTCTATTCTATCATTTTTTTATTCTATGTTCAAGAATTAATTCATAAACTAAATTAGGTGATTTTATGGCATATTTAAAAAATTTATCAAAAATACTTGGAATAACAATTTTAATGATATTAGGATTATCATTTCTTAATACCATCCTTTATTACTTTGATATAATCGCAAGTAGTGTATCCTCAGTTATGAAGTTGATAACACCATTAATTTCCTTTTTTATTGGTAGTTATTTTTTAGGAAAAAAAGCAAAGAAAAAAGGATTCTTAGAAGGCTTAAAACTAGGAGGAATTTTAATCTTACTCTTTCTTATAATTGGTAGTTTAACAAAACATAGTTTTAGTATTAAGATGATGTTTTACTATTTTATTTTATTATTTACAGCAAGTGTTGGTGGCATGGCAGGAATCAATAGAAAAAAAGAAAATTAAAAAATACCATATTAAAACTACTTTAAAGTCCAAATTCAAATGGGTCACTTTGACTACCTGTACCCTTTAGCAACTTTATATTAGATACTAGATATACGACTGGGCGGACTCCGCGCGCAGTGTACACACTACAACCACGACCAAACCCATTGGGACTCACAGCGAAGACATCGTACCAATTGTCAAAAAAAGGGGTAATTGTCCATTGATGTTCATTGCTATTATAAAGCCAGTCATTATTCTTGCAATCTGGTATTCCATTATCTTTACTATCCCAGTTATACAACTCTTTTGCTAAACAGGTTTCTCTATTTGCTGTTGCTCCTCCACTTGTCGCATATCCATAATCGCTAGGATACATTAATCCTACTTTCCCTGTCCAGTTCGTTTTTCTTGGATAATTTTCACTTTGATATACCGTTTCACTTCTTTCAGATTTATAATGTGTTTCTGTTAATTCAATTGAACCTATTCCACCCAAATACCACTTCGCATCTCCTATCATTTTTTGTGCTTCTAGTAACAGTCCTACTTCACTGAAATCACAAGGTGTTGTTTGATTACTAGTAGGAAAAGAAGCTTTCGGACAATTTCCATTTTGTCTATTCCAATAAATACTTCCACTAACTCCTGTTTGTTCCTCTTCATAATTTGGGTTTAATAAATACATTAATCTTGAATCATACCAATCATTACTTCCCCAATCACTTTCTGATGATCCTGTTCCTTCTGGTTTATTATCCCACGATAAGTAATTATCTTCTCCTACTGGTAAGAAATCTTTTCTTATTAATTTAATTCTTTGTTCCCTCTTTCCTGTTCCATCATCTACTGTCTCAATTCCAATAATCCTCCATCCTGCTTCTTCATTATTGAAGGTTACATAATTATTTGGATCCTTTCCTATATATCTATAATCTATTAATTCGTTATCTGTCCAATCACTTTGTTGGATTCCTTTATTATCCTTATGATCAAACACATACATCTTATTCTCTTTCACACTTACATCTTCTTTTGTATATCCTAAATCATAATCTTGTGTTTCTTCATCATTTGTATAGTTCGCAAGTAATTTATTTACTGCTGTTGGCTCTGGTACATATTCTTTTCCATATACATTAACTCTTAATTTATAAGTTTCTACTACATCTTGTTTTAGTGAATAATCACTTGCTATCCACATTCTTAATCTATAGTTTGTTACTTCTGACGCTGTTATGACTCCTGTTTTTAAGATGTATTGGTTATTAGGTGCTCCTGATGCATCACTATTTGTTAATCTTAATTCACTTATCTTTTTGGCATCATCCGTTAAACTACTTACTCCATCTAGTTCTATAATCGCATCATCTGCTGAGGTTAACCATACTTTTACTGCACTATCAGGAAGTGTCGTTCCTTCTACTTTACTTCCTGTTATGGCATAGTTAATGGTTACTTCTCCTGAAATATTTGCAGATACCGTAAAATCAAAGACATTTCCTGCTCCAGTTAAGACTTTTCCATTCACATCTTCCATTGGTACTGCATCTACTAATCTTATTCCATTTTCTTTTTCGGTATAGTTCATTACAATCGTACTTGTTGTTATACTATTTACTGTTTGTCCTTGCTTACTATAGTTAAAGGCCGCATAACTGATTCCTACTACTGCTATTACTAATAGGATTACTCCTAATATTGATATTACTAACTTCTTCTTTTCTTTCATCCTACACCTCTTATTATATCTTTCTTACTTTCATTTTAGTGAAATAGAACTCTTTTGTCAAGAATCAAAGAGGTTCGTATGTCAATAAAGGATAAATATTCTGATTATAAAATCAAATATCTATCCGCAATAAATTTTTACAAAAAATACTAATTTCCTAATAATAACTTAACCGTCGATCCATCTTCGATTCTTGTTCCTGCTTCTGGTGATTGACTAATAATATAGTTCCCACTTCCTGCATATTCTAGTGTAAAATGCTCTAGAATTTTTTTTGCTTCTTCTTTTGTTTTTCCTACTACATTTCCTACCTCATAATATACCTTATCATCCCATTGCCAATCTTTTTCTACTCCCCCTTCTTGCTTCTTAATAGAAAGAGCATCAATAATATCAAGTAAAATTCTTCTTGCAATTGGTGTTGTAGTATAACTTGATAAAAGAGCCGTATTTTTAGGGTTATCAATCGCAATATACAAAACAGCTTCTGGATTGTTACTTGGAACAATACCAACAAAAGACATAATATAATTATTTACTAAATAATGTCCATCTTGTACTTTCTGCGCAGTTCCTGTTTTTCCACCAATCCGGTACCCATCAATGTATGCTGCTTTCCCACCACCAAGCGCTACAACCGTCTCTAAGGCATAACGCATAATATCACTTGTTTTTTTACTAATTGTCTTTCTTACGACTGTCTTTTTGTTTTGATACATAACATTACCAGTCTCAGGCTCTAAAATATTTTTTAAAACATAAGGTTTTAATAAATTCCCACCATTCAAAATAGCAGATATGGCTGTTACTTGTTGTATTGGTGTAACACTAATACCTTGACCAAAAGCAGTCGTTGCAAGTTCAATATTACCAACCCTAGAAAGAGGAAAAAGAATACCTTCTCCTTCTCCATTTAAGTCAATTCCTGTTTTCTTTCCAAACCCAAATAAATCAAGATAAGAAAATAATTTTTCTTTTCCAAGCCGTTGTCCCATTTCTACAAATCCTGGGTTACAACTGTTTTGTAATACTTGTAAAAACGTCTGATCGCCATGTCCTCCTGCTTTCCAACATTTAATACGAGCCGTATCAACTTGTACACTACCACTATCATGAAAATGCTCTTTAAAAATATCAATCACACCTTCTTCAACGGATGCGGCGGTCGTTACTATTTTTTGAGTGGATCCTGGTTCATATGTTGCCCATATAGGAAGATTTCGACTTAAAACTTCACTACTATATTTTTGATAGTTATTCGGATCAAACGTAGGACGTGAGCTCATTCCTAAAATCTCACCATTTTTTGGATCCATCACAACAGCAAGCGCCATATCTGGATTCATCATATTAACAACATTATCAAGTTCCCTTTCAATTGCTTGTTGTATTTTAATATCAATGGTAAGTTGTAAGTCCATACCATCTTGTGGTTTGGTATAAACATCACTAATCTCAAGCTTTCCACCCTTCGCATCCGAATAATATTTAATGGCACCTTGCTCTCCTGTTAAGTATTTATCATATTGTAACTCCAAACCAGATAATCCCTGATTATCAATTCCAACATAACCAAGAGTATGGGCAAGTAAAGTTTTATAAGGATAATTTCTTTTGGCTTCTTTTACCAAATAAACACCATCATATCCTAAGTCTTCTATTTTATCAGCAACCTCATAAGAAAGCCTTCTACCTTCTGGATGAACACGTTCAATGGATGTCCTTTTATAAACGTGTTTTTTCATATCATCAAAAGAAACACCTAAAATAGAAGCAAGTTTTTCACATACTTCTTTTTTGTTCTTAATTTGGTTAGGAACCAAAACTAAAGACGTCGTCGTAAGATTATCTGCTAGTACAACTCCATTTCGATCAAGGATTCTTCCCCTATTTGCTTCAATTGGTAAATTTCTACTCCATAAATCTTTGGCTAGTTTTGATAGTTTTTTATATTCAAATACTTGGACATAAAAAACACGAAAAACAACTAAGAATAGAAGCAAACAAAAAATTAAAAATGCTACTTTAATTCTTGCATCAATTTTTTTAACAAACAAAAATATCACCTACCATATTCCATTGTATGTGATATTTTCTGTTTTTATAATATTTTTCCCGCTTTATAACATTCGTAAATACAATTCATAACGACAAATAAAGGAGCAAGAAAATTTTCCCATTTGTTCTACAATATACAAACGAATACTGCAAACAAAGAACAAATCATTTTCCTCACTAGAAGAATTTTTATAAACATTACAAGAATTACTCATTGACAAAACTACTGATGTTTATCGTTTATCAGTAATTTTGTCAGCACTATAAAAGCTTTAGCCTTCCTCATAATCTAGTACATAGCAATACTCATGTATTTATTCTGAAATCTCATGTCTCAAGTAATAAGACGAATACTTCTTACTTACATAGACATAGTAACATTGCAATATCAAAAATAATGTACCTATGTATGTACAGGACAAAATTGTCATAAATTGTATTTTTGTCTTTTTTATAAGACAAAATTGACTTTTTGCTATAGTTTATAATGAATTAGTGTATAGAGGGTATGATGTTAAAGTTGGTAATCTTGATAACAGTGAAATAGATTTTGTTGCATTAAAAGATGGAAAAAAAGAATATTACCAAGTTTGTTATTATCTTGCAGATGATTCTGTTATAAAAAGAGAGTTTGGTGCTTTCGATAATATAGGTGATAATTATCCAAAATATGTAATTTCTATGGATAAGTTTGATATGTCCCAAAATGGAATCATTCATAGAAATATAATTGATTGGTTATTGGATATAAAGTAAAAGGTACTTGTGGTAAGTATCTTTTTATATTTATCTCAATAAATATAAAAAGAACTCAAATTGAGTTCCAATTACATACTTGCTTTTAATTCTTATTTCTAGCAAAATACCACTGATATCCCAAACAAGCATTTAAAATTACCATTATGACTGTAAGAATAGACCAGAATAAGATATCCTTTGTATTTTTTTCAATTCCTGTATTTGGTGCTTTTTCTTTCAACGGATAAGAACTACTGCTATTATTGTTATTACTGTCATTATTGATATGATTACTATTATCATCATTTCCATTATCACT
>CANQYK010000031.1 GCA_947628065.1 uncultured Bacilli bacterium
ATATATGCCCTACATTTTTTGCATACAATTGTTCTATATTAGACCTTTTTTACATTAACTATGACTTTCCTATTATAGGACAAAAAGAAGTAGATTGTTACTTCTTTTTTGTGTCTTCTTCCGTAAAACATATACTATCTAATATTTCTTTGCTTACTTGCAACCATTCTTGTTTGGTTGGTTTTAAAGTATTAAATTCTACGGTAACAAGTTTATTGTTCATTGAGAAATAGCGAATATCATAATATTTTCCTGTATCTAGGGTATCGGATACGGCGGCTCTTCCAAATGTTTTTCCATAGGCTTGATAAGTTGTTATTTCATCTATTTCATAGTTTGCAAGTTCTATTTTTTTCCCTTCCATAAAACTAGGAATACCATCTTCTGTCATATCGATAGTATTGACAGTTATATAAATATGCGTTAAATCAGCACTATCTTCAAATACTAATTCTGGTCGATTGGTTGTTCCATATTTTGCTTTTAGTGTTTCATCATCTAATTTGGTAAGATTATTCGGAACTTTTATAAAAAAGGATTGATTCACGCGATATAATTTGAAATCAACTTGAATGTCCCCTACTTTAAATATTTCTGTTTCTTCTTTTGGTTCTTCTTTTTTCTTGGTGGTACGAAACGTAGAGGCAATAAAATATGCTAGAAAAACAATGATTATAATTAAAGCAATATAAATAATTGGTTTCTTTTTCTCATCCATTTTTATTCTCCTTTTACCTTCTCACTATATCATAAGAAGAAAGAAGAAGCAAGAAATTTTAAGCTCTTTTCATAAGTTTATGAGACTTTATCTTTTTTTCTTCCAATGTAATTAATTGTTCTTGAAATTTGTTTCGAAACATAGATTCTTCTTCTGTTTGCTTTGTAAGATATAGTCCCATAGAAAAATTACCTTCTTCTTTTCTTTTTCCATCTTTATAGACTGTATAATGACTCACAACGTCTTCCCGAACACAATAATAATGATCAATTACTCTATTATCATTTTTCATAAGGATAAAAGAATATTCTTGGGGACTTAATATAATACCTTTGATATAATCCTTATCACTTATTACCCCTTCAAAATAAAAACTATCATCAATTAATATTTTGCCATGATAAATATGGTTTCCTTCTTTATCTTTTTTATCATAATATAATGTTATATCATAAATTTTCTTTTTCATTTTCTTCCTCCAACAAAAAAAGAAGCGATATCGCTTCCTTATTATTCATCAATCTCTGAAACAACTCCGGCACCAACAGTACGTCCACCTTCACGGATAGAGAACTTTGTACCTTGTTCAATAGCAATTGGGTGAATTAACTCAACGCTCATTGTAACGTTGTCTCCTGGCATAACCATTTCAACACCTTCTGGTAAAGTGATAACACCAGTTACGTCTGTTGTTCTAAAATAGAATTGAGGACGATAGTTTGAGAAGAACGGAGTATGACGTCCACCTTCTTCTTTGCTTAGTACGTAAACTTCAGCTTTGAATTTGCTATGAGGTTTAACACTACCAGGTTTCGCAAGAACTTGTCCACGTTCTACTTGTTCACGAGAAATTCCACGTAATAGAACTCCAGCATTGTCTCCAGCTTGTGCTGAATCAAGTTGTTTTCTGAACATTTCAATTCCTGTAACAACTGTTTTTTGCGTATCACGAATACCTACGATTTCAACTTCATCGTTAAGTTTTAATTCTCCACGTTCAACACGACCTGTAACAACAGTACCACGTCCTGTAATTGTGAATACATCTTCAATACTCATTAAGAATGGTTTTTCTGTATCACGTTCAGGAGTTGGAATCCATTCATCAACAGCATCCATAAGTTCATAGATTGCGTTAACGTATTTTTCATCTCCTTCAAGTGCTTTAAGAGCAGAACCTCTGATGATTGGTGTATCATCTCCTTCGTAGTCATATTCGTTTAATAAATCACGAACTTCCATTTCTACTAAGTCGATTAATTCTTCATCATCAACCATATCACATTTGTTTAAGAATACTACCATACGTGGTACTCCAACTTGACGTGATAATAGGATGTGCTCACGAGTTTGTGCCATAGCACCATCTGTTGCAGCAATAACTAAGATTGCTCCATCCATTTGAGCAGCACCAGTAATCATGTTCTTTACATAGTCTGCGTGTCCTGGACAGTCAACGTGTGCATAGTGACGTTTTTCTGTTTGATATTCAACGTGTGCAGTATTAATAGTAATACCACGTTCTCTTTCCTCTGGAGCTTTATCAATGTTTGCATAATCAGTGAAGTCAGCCCATTCTGGATTTTTGTCATGTAGACATTTTGTAATAGCAGCAGTAAGTGTTGTTTTACCATGGTCTACGTGTCCAATTGTACCAATGTTAACATGTGGTTTTGAACGGTTAAATTTTTCTTTTGCCATAATTTTTTTCCTCCTTAATTTTTTTCATTATTTATTTTATCTAACAATTGTTTTTTTTGCAACTGTTTCGACCAATTTTTTTTCGAGTTTTTTAATTTCCACTCTTTTTAATAATTTCTTCGGCAATATTTTTTGGAACTTCTTCATAATGATCGAATGTCATAACGAAGTTTCCACGACCTTGGGTATTACTACGTAAGTTTGTAGCATATCCAAACATCTCTGATAGTGGTACCATTGCAGATAGTTTTACTGCATTTCCTTGGCTTTCTTGTCCAAGTGGACGTCCACGACGAGAGGTAAGATCTCCCATTACATTACCAAAGTATTCATCTGGTGTTGTAACATCAACTTTCATGATTGGCTCAAGTAGTGTTGCTTGGCATTTATTCTTTGCTTCTTTTAAAGCAAGACTAGCAGCAATCTTAAAGGCCATTTCATTTGAGTCAACATCATGATAACTACCATCGTATAAGGTTGCTTTAATATCAATCATAGGATATCCTGCAAGAATACCTGTTTGCATTGCTTCTTGTAGACCTTTATCAACGACAGGAATGTATTCACGAGGAACAACTCCTCCCACGATTTGGTCAACAAATTCATATCCTTTATCTGGATTTGGTTCAAAACGAATCCAAACATGTCCATATTGTCCACGTCCACCAGATTGTTTGATATATTTACCTTCACATTCAGCAGATGCTTTAATTGTCTCACGATATGCGACTTGTGGTGCTCCAACGTTTGCTTCTACATGGAACTCACGTTTCATTCGATCGACTAAAACATCAAGGTGTAACTCACCCATACCAGCAATAACAGTTTGTCCTGTTTCATGATCGGTATGAACTTTAAAGGTTGGATCTTCTTCGGCTAGCTTTTGTAAAGCAATTGCCATCTTATCTTGATCTCCTTTTGATTTTGGTTCCACTGCAAGTTGAATAACTGGTTCTGGAACGCTTAGTTTTTCTAGTATGATTGGTTTTTTCTCATCACATAAAGTATCTCCTGTTGTTGTATTTTTAAGTCCTACAGCAGCAGCAATATCACCAGTGTAAACATCTGTAATTTCTTGACGGTTGTTTGCATGCATCTGTAAAATACGACCAATTCTTTCTTTGCTTTCTTTTGTAGAGTTCATAACATAACTTCCACTTGATAAATGTCCTGAATAAACACGGAAGAATGTAAGACGTCCAACGAATGGATCGGTCATAACTTTGAAAGCCAAAGCACTAAATGGTTCACTATCACTTGGATGACGAACTTCTTCTTCTCCCTTTAGATTATGTCCTTTGATGGATTCTGTATCAACAGGACTTGGTAAGTAGTCAATAACTGCATCAAGCAATGGTTTAATACCCATATTACCTAGTGCTGTTCCACACATAACTGGGAAGAACTCTGCTTTCAAACAACCATTACGAATGGCACGTTTGATCATTTCAACGGATACTTCTTCACCTTCCAAGTATTTTTCCATCATTTCATCATCATATTCTGCAACAGCATCTAATAAATCTGCTCTTGCTTCTTCTGCTTTTGCTTTTAATTCTTCTGGAATTTCAGCTTCTTCTGCTTCTTCCTCTTCCTTACCATCATAAAGATAAGCTTTCATATTGATAAGGTCAATTACACCATGGAATGAATCTTCCGCACCAATTGGCCATTCGATTGGTTTGGCATTAACACCCAAACGATCTTTGATTGTTTTTAAGCTGTATTCAAAGTCTGCTCCCATCTTATCCATTTTGTTTGCAAAGATAATTCTTGGAACTTTGAATTCATCTGCTTGTCTCCAAACGGTCTCCATTTGTGGTTCTACTCCAGCTTGTGCGTCAAGCAAAGCGACAGAACCGTCAAGTACACGTAAACTACGACTTACTTCAATTGTAAAGTCAACGTGTCCTGGGGTGTCAATGATATTGAAACGGTATCCTTTCCAGTGTGCTGTTGTTGCAGCAGAAGTGATTGTAATACCACGTTCTTTTTCTTGTTCCATCCAGTCCATTTGACTAGCTCCCTCATGGGTTTCACCAATCTTATGGATTTTTCCTGTATGGTATAAAATACGCTCTGTACAAGTTGTTTTACCTGCATCGATGTGAGCCATAATACCAAAATTTCTTGTTTTTTCTAACGACGTATCTCTTGCCATAATTACTCCTTTCTACCAACGATAATGTGCATAAGCTTTGTTTGCTTCTGCCATTCTGTGGGTGTCTTCACGTTTTTTAACTGCTGCTCCTGTACCATTAGCAGCATCCATAATTTCGTTTGCTAAATTATCAGCCATTCCACGTCCACCACGTTCTCTTGAATATTTTATTAACCAACGAAGCGCTAGTGTTTCCGCACGACGAGGTGTCACTTCTTGTGGTACTTGGTAGTTCGCACCACCAACACGGCGTGATTTTACTTCTAATGCTGGACGAATATGATCCATTGCTTCATTAAATACTTCTAATGGATCGCGTCCTGTTTTTTCTTTTACAATATCAAATGCTTCATAAAGTATTGTTTGAGCAGTTCCTTTTTTTCCATCTAACATAATTCCATTGATTAATTTTGCAACGGTCTTAGATTTATAAATAGGATCTGGTAAAACATCTCTTTTTACTGCACGTCTTTTACGCATATTGTATATCCTCCTTTCAAATTTACTACTAACTACTTAGGTCTTTTGGCACCATATTTACTACGGCCTTGTTTTCTATCTTTTACTCCAGCGGTATCAAGTGCGCCACGAACGATATGATAACGAACTCCGATTAAGTCCTTAACACGTCCACCACGTACTAATACAACACTGTGCTCTTGTAAATTGTGTCCAATTCCTGGAATATAAGTATCAACTTCTTTTCCATTGCTTAAACGAACACGAGCATATTTCCGTAATGCTGAGTTTGGTTTCTTTGGTGTTTTTGTACCAACACGAGTACATACTCCTCGTTTTTGTGGTGATGGATTATTTGTTTGTTTTCTTTGAATTGTGTTAACCCCTACCCCTAAAACTGGAGCCTTACTTTTACGAACCTTTTTTCCTCTACCTTTACGGACTAATTGTTGAACTGTAGGCATATAAAATATATCTCCTTTCTTTACACATATCCGGGTGTATCATTTTAACTTCTAAATAAAATTTTGCCCCAAGACAAAATTAAATTTAATCAGCAATGATACTATATCATTAGTTTATGTCCTTGTCAAATGTTTTTGACTATTTTTTTTAATTTTTTCCCAATCTTCATAGGGATCTTCTCCATTTTCTAGTTCCCATTTTATATGCGATAATCTTGCGTGTTCAATAGCAGAACAACCATTATTGCTTATCGCACTCGCACCATCGGTTACAACAAAAAAGGGAATATCATATTTTTCAGCAAGATTTCTTACTTCCTTACAAAACTTTCTTGCCTTCTTCACTTTCTCTTCCATCTTCTTTTCCTTTCTCTTTAAAATGAACTTCTGTTTTCATTTGATTCATAATATCCCCAAAATTAAGTTGTTCTATTTTACTATCATTAAGTCCAACTTTTTGTAGGCTTTCTAATATAGATAAGGTATTAATCTCTCTTTTTAAGTCTAACATTTTTTGTGGCATTTGAAAATCATTTTGTAAACTAAGATAATATGCAAGAGGAGATGCTACTAAATAATGAGACATATATTCTGGATCTAAATCAAGATCATCCTGTTTAAAATATGTCATCAAATCTTGATATTTGTCTTCTTCCATTTGATATTCTCCTATTTTATAACTATCCTCATCAATTACACCTTCTGTTATTTTTTTATAAAGAAGTTTTTGTGAATCCATCTCCTCTAAAACACCAACTACAGTATCTTGATAGCGAGAATAAAAATCATATGAAAAATATTCTCTAGGAATTCCCTTTTGGTTCATAAATTTTATAAAATCAAATTCAAAGAAAATAGATGCCAGTTCTGTTAAGGCAGAAGTCTTCCAATTTTGCATCTTTCCATGCACATCACGAGCATCATATACACTGTGAAAATACTCATGGACAAGCGTAGTAAATGTACTATAAGTTGATTTTTCATGATTGATATTGACTAAAGTATCAGGCATATTTTTATCGTTATAAAAACTAACATCTGTATTAAAATTCACTTTTTCCAAATAATTATCTTCAAGGCTTCCGTTATCGGTAAAACTAAAATTAATAACACCATTGGATAACTTTTCTTTAAAATCAGCTTCTAACATAGGATTTAATTGATGTAAATATTCTTCTACATATTCTATTCCTTGAACAAAATCAAGTGATACTGTATCTGGTCCTGCATCAATCGACATAACATGTTTATTTTTATCGAGAAAAGGCACACATTTTTCTTTTATTTCAATACTCTTATTAATAAAAAAGGAAATATTTTGAAGAAAAAAACTACCCTTTATACTATCTAAATATTCATCTATTTCATCATTTAAATCCATATAATCATTAAGTTTCACTTTTTATCACCTCAATTATTATTTCTATTATACCATCTTATTAGGCTATTTATCTACGAGAAAAGTTAAAACTAGTCGTTGTTCGATTGTATTTTGTTTCTTTTTTTGCTAGAGTTAGTGTAAGGAGTATCAGGTTAGTTGTACTTTCACTTCCTAAGGAGGTTCGGTTCTTTTTACAACAAGAATATACATCGTAAGAATTCAAGGAGGTGATAACATGATGTATTTTTTAGTATGCATTCTGTTTTTAGAATGTATCAGCCGATTTCTTCTTGTACTTACTTATTTTGTACAAGTAAGAAACAGAAAAAAAGTACCTAATCACCATCCTAAAGAAGATTAGGTACAAATAGGTTTCGAAAGTACCTAACCATCAGGGGGTTCGATACTCCTTTTATTATATGAGATTTCTCTCATTACATACATTTTAATATATGATTTTTTTCTTGTCAATTACTCCTTTTCAATTTATCTACGAGAAAAGTTAAAACTAGTCGTTGTTCGATTGTATTTTATTTCTTTTTTTGCTAGAGTTGGAGTATGGAGTATCAGGTTAGTTGTACTTTCACTTCCTAAGGAGGTTCGGTTCTTTTTACAACAAGAATATACATCGTAAGAATTCAAGGAGGTGATAACATGATGTATTTTTTAGTATGCATTCTGTTTTTAGAATGTATCAGCCGATTTCTTCTTGTACTTACTTATTTTGTACAAGTAAGAAACAGAAAAAAAGTACCTAATCACCATCCTAAAGAAGATTAGGTACAAATAGGTTTCGAAAGTACCTAACCATCAGGGGGTTCGATACTCCTTTTATTATATGAGATTTCTCTCATTACATACATTTTAATATATGATTTTTTTCTTGTCAATTGCTCCTTTTCAATTTATCTACGAGAAAAGTTAAAACTAGTCGTTGTTCGATTGTATTTTGTTTCTTTTTTTGCTAGAGTTGGTGTATGGAGTATCAGGTTAGTTGTACTTTCACTTCCTAGGAGGGTTCGGTTCTTTTTACAACAAGAATATACATCGTAAGAATTCAAGGAGGTGATAACATGATGTATTTTTTAGTATGCATTCTGTTTTTAGAATGTATCAGCCGATTTCTTCTTGTACTTACTTATTTTGTACAAGTAAGAAACAGAAAAAAAGTACCTAATCACCATCCTAAAGAAGATTAGGTACAAATAGGTTTCGAAAGTACCTAACCATCAGGGGGTTCGATACTCCTTTTATTATATGAGATTTCTCTCATTACATACATTTTAATATATGATTTTTTTCTTGTCAATTGCTCCTTTTCAATTTATCTACGAGAAAAGTTAAAACTAGTTGTTGTTCTACTTTATTTTGTTTCTCTTTTTCTTAAATTAGTGTAAGGAGTATCCAGTTAGTTGTACTCTCACTTCCTAAGGGGGTTCAATTATTTTAAAATCATACGAATCTAAGGAAAAGATCCATGACGTATTTATTAATAATCATTCTATTTTTTGAATGTATCACCCGATTTTTATTATACTTACTTATTTTGTACAAGTAAGAAACAGAAAAAAAGTACCTAATCACCATTCTGATATAAAGTCTTACGAAAGTACCTAACGGATACTCCTTTACTAAATGAGATTACTCTCATAGCATGATTTTAATATACCCTTTTTCTCTTGTCAACAAAATCGATACACTTTATATACGAGAAAAACTTAAACTTACTCTCTTATCGCATCTTTATGAAATTCAAGTCTTAATTTGTCCGCTACGGTTACAATAAATTCTGAATTGGTTGGTTTGGCTTTATCAATATCAACACTATGTCCAAATATATCTTCCATTAACTGCCAATTACCTCGATTCCAACTCACCTCAATCGCATGACGAATTGCTCGCTCTACCCTTGATACCGTTGTATCAAATTTTTCTGCAATTTCTGGATATAATTCTTTGGTAATACCACCAATCACTTCAGGTCTTTCAAACAAAACAGAAATTCCTTCCCGAATATATTGATATCCTTTAATATGTGATGGGACTCCAAGTTCATGTAATATTTTCGTTATAGATACTTGTAAATTATTATACTTCATATCAATGGTTCTCTTACTATAAGAATCATCATTATTACATTCTAGGATTCTTCTTTCTAACTCACTTAATTCAAATGGTTTTAGAATAAAATAACTAATTCCTAACTCACTTGCTTCTCTTATTACCTCTTGGGTATTAAAGGATGTTAATACAATTACTTTCTTCATTATGTTTTTCTCTTTCATATCCCTTAGAACTTGCATTCCATCTTTCTTCGGCATAATCAAGTCTAGAAGGATCACATCATATTTATCTGCATCATTTTCAATCATGTCAAGTCCTTCGACTCCATCATATGCACATAAAGTAATTGCTATCTCCTCATTTTCTTCAAAGTACTCCTTTACCATGTTGACTAATTCAACATTGTCATCAATCATTAATACGTTGGTTTTTTTCATAATCTCTCCTTCCATAAACTACCACGCATCAATACTACCATGCTCTTACATTATATACCAATTGAAGACAAAATGATAGAGCAAAAAAAAGAAGATTTTGTCGAATGAGACAAAACCCTTATAATTCCTCAAAAAATTTCTTTAATTTTGTTGGATTTAAACTAAGTCTTCCTAGTAGAAAACCATCAATTTGGTCGATTTCCTTTAATTCTTTGATATTATCAAGGGAAACATTTCCTCCATATAATACTGGTCTTTGATATTTCTCTTTCAAAAAGGAAACTACTTTTTCTATTTCTTCTCTTCCTGGATTTTTCGAAGTACCAGTCGCATAATATGGTTCATAAGCAATGATATAATCTTTTTCTTTCCTTCCCTCTAATAATTGATCTAAGGTCTTTTCAAAAAGAGAAAGATAATCTTTTTTATGTTCTTCTTCGGTTTCTCCTACACAAAGAATTGGCACTAACCCTATTTCAAATGCTCTTTTTAATTTTTCTTTACTAATATCTAATGTCTCATTCATTTTTAAGACACGTTCTCCATGACGTATTAAAACATAAGAGACAGAAAAATTCTTTAATAATTCTCCTCCAATTTCTCCTGTATAAGCACCTTTTTCAAATTGACTAATATCTTGACTTCCTAAAAGAAGTCCTTCACAATAAGGAAAATAACAACTACTAGGACACAAAACTACTTCGTGCTTGTTGGTATCTATTTTTTTATATTCTTCTAAGAAAAGAAGAAACTCATCTTTTGTTAAACAACTTTTATGATTTAGTATGATCTTCATCTTTTTCTCCTTTCTTTCCTATAATTTTTTGAACGGTATTATGAACCCTTGTTGGAAAGTCTCTTTTATTCTTAAAATTATCCATTGCCGTCTCATAAACTTCTAATACACTATCTGCAAAGGCATCAAGAGAATATTTCTTTATACTATTTCTAGTTTGTAATTTTAGGGATTTGTATTCTTTTTTATCACTTACCAACTCTTCAATTCGAGCGACGCAAGATGCTTCATCTTTAAAAATACGACCATTAAGAGAGTCAACAATCATGGTTTCAAAAGCTTCATCTTCAATACACAAAACAGGAATGGAAGAAGCAAGTGCTTCAATTACGGTTAGTCCTTGTGTTTCTGTTACGGAGGCGGTTATAAAGCAATTACTCACATGATAAAATTGTGGCATCTTAGATAGGGGTACTTTCCCATAAAAGGTTACAATATCGTCAATATGATATTCTTTGCTTAAGTCTTCATAACTTTTTTTATCGGGTCCATCTCCAACAATTAATAACTTTATTTTTTTGTTCTTTTCTTTTATCTTTTTCATAACACGTAGTAAAAATTCAATGTTTTTCTCTTGGGCTAAGCGACCTACAAAAAGAAGGATAAAGTCACCTCGTTTATAACCTAATTTTTCTTTTAATTTTTCTACTTTTTCCAAATTCACATTTTCTAAGTAAAACCTTTTCGCATCAATTCCTGTTGGGACAATAAAGATGTCTTTGTTATAATGATATTCATTTCGAAACAAATGGTAGGTTTTAACCGTTGGAACGATAAAAGCATCAGCTGTTTGATCACAATAAAATTTACTTAAGTATTCTACTGCTTTTTTACAACCCAAATCAAAGAGCTTTAAGTTTCTTGAAATATAATAGGTATAATCTTTATACATCGTATGATACGTATGAACAAGAGGAATATGATGTTGTTTGGCAAAAAGACGGGCGAAAATACCCATACAAAGTTCCGTATGAGAATGAATGATATCCAAATCCCATGACTTAATACGGTTTACTACTTTTAAAGGATAAATACTAGACGCTCTATAATCATAAATTCCAATAGGAATACCTGGTACGGTTAAAATATGATTTTTCTCATCGTAATCATAGGTTGTCGCATCTTGTCCTACGGTTACAACATATACGGTATGTCCTTTTTTTTCTAGTGCAAATTTTAACGTATCCACACTGGTTGAAACACCATTGATATAAGGTGGATAACTATCTGTAAACAATCCAATTCTCATTGTTCTCCTCCTTTATGAAAACTAAATAAAATTCCTCCTACAATCATTCCAAGATAATAGGTAATAAAACGCCAAACAATCAAAATGGCTCCTGTCTTACTAGAGGGTAAAAAATTTCCAAACATTTGGGTAAAACCATATTCTATACCACCTGTCGCGCCAGGAATTGGTACAAAGGATGCTAGAATTAATACATAAGCAGAGGCCACCAAAGAAGAGGTTATGGTTATGGTTTCAAAGTCACCTAAGCTATAAACTAGTAAAAGGGGAATTGCATAAAAACAAGCAAGGGCGATTATGTTTATGATAATACCAAAAAGGAATAGTCCTTTCTTCTCTTTCATCTCTTTGGTTCCTTGATGAAAATCATGTAGTCTTTCTTCCCATTTTTTTATGGTTTGTTCTTGATTTTTTACAATATGAAATTTTTTTCCTATTTTTACAACCAATCGCATCGAAAAATTTGTAAATTTTTCACTAATGGCAAGAAATAAACTGACAAGTGCAACGGCACTATTTACGAAAAAACCTAAAACAATTAAGTTTGTTAAGATGCCACTTTGTCTTATGATTCCTGTCATTTGATTATAGATAACGGCAAAGAAGCCAAATAAAACAAGAGCAATTTGATAAACTATAAAATTCTGCATAATAATATTAGTTGCTTTGGTATATCTTATTCCATGTTGTTTTAACATATAAACTTCCATTGGTTGCCCACCGGTTGAAAAAGGGGTAATACCGTTAAAAAATTGGGTAATTACCATATGTTGATAGGCGTCTTGAAAGGTTAGTTTTTTCTTATCTCCTACCCATTTATAATTTACGAAAGCGCGTAAGATTAGATAGAAAAAATAAAGAAGAACCGCAAGTAAGATATAAAAGAAATTCATCTTTTTTAAGGTATCTACAACTAGATCATATTCATCTTTTAAAACAAAATATAAAACAAGTAAGGTTACAAGTAAAATGATAAAACTATTTCGCTTTAAATGTTTCATAATCAAGTCCTTTCTCTTCTACTTCATATACATAACTAACTTCTTCTTCCTCTCCTGTTGCAAGAGAGAGAAAGCCTAACTTCTCTAAACTATGTTTCATTTTTTTCTCTTTTGTACTTACAAAAATCGTATCAAGTCCCATTCCCAATGTATTTGTTAAAATAGAGGAAAGAAATGTGGTTCGATCATTATCAAGTGGTGGAAACAATAAGAATCCTCTTCGCATATCACTTTCTCCATGAAAGAAGCAATAATCTTTTATTTCATCTTCTTCCAAATAAGAAAAATAACAATGAAATAAGTAAGGTTCTTCTCTTACTTTTTCTTCTTTTCTATTTGGTAGATTGTGTTTTCTACAAAAAGAATCAAGCTTTTCTAAGGCCTCTTGATCACAAGGATTTATGATTTCAACCCTACTTTTTTTCATCTTTTTCCTCTTGCTCTTTCAAAAATGGAAATTCTTTTCCTTCTAAGTATTCAAGGGTTGCGCCTCCTCCAGTTGAAACATGATAGAGTTTGTCTACAACCTTTAAGGCTGTCGCTGCTGCGACAATATCCCCTCCTCCTAAAATTGTCTTTTTCTTCTCTTCTACTAAATAGGTTAGAAGTTGATTGGTTCCTTTTTTATAGTTTTCAAACTCATAGACACCCATTGGTCCATTCCAAAAGATGATACTAGCATCTTTTAAATAATTTTCAAACAAAGAAACTGTCTTACTTCCAATATCAAGTCCCATCTCATCAAAGGATATTTCATTGATATCTTTTTCTTGATAGAAATCATTATCAGTAAATTCCTTACTACAAATGATATCAACTGGTAATACCAATTTATCAGGATATTTGGAGATAACTTTACTACAGTAATCCAAAGATGCACGATCGACAAGAGAGTTTCCTACATCAAATCCTTCTGCTTGTAAAAAGGTAAAAGCCATACCTCCTCCAATTAACATTTTATCGCATTTTGGTAGTAAATTTTCAATCAAAGAGATTTTATCTTCTACTTTCGCACCACCTAACATTATGATATATGGATGATTTTCACATTTTAAGGAAGATAAAGCGGTAAGTTCTTTTTCTACTAAAAAACCAATTCCACTTTCTAAGTACCTACTAATTCCAACGGTAGAAGCATGAGCTCTATGCATCGTACCAAACGCATCATTGATAAAAAGATCACCAAGACTTGCCCAATATTTCGAAAGTTCCGCGTCACATCTACTTTCCTTTTTCCCATCCAAATCTTCATATCTTGTATTTTGTAATAGTAAAATATCTCCTTCTTTTAACGATGCTATTTTCTCTTCTACTTCTTCACCTCTTGTCTTTGATACAAAGAGTACTTTCTTTCCTAGTATCTTTTGAAGAGTAGAAACAACGACTTTTAAGTCATTCTTTTTTAAGTCTTCCTCTTCTTTTACTCTTCCTAAATGACTAAGCAAGATAACTTTGGCTTTTTTCTTTGTCGCATATAAAATCGTATCTTTTGCTTTTTTTATTCTTGTATCATCTAAGATTTTATTCTTTTTTCTTGGAACATTAAAATCAACACGAATGATTACCTTTTTTCCTTTTAAGTCAAAATCCCTTATTGTTTTCATACCTTTCTCAACCTTTCCTATTTCAGTATATCACTTTTAAAAATATATCTCAACCAAACACAGAAAAAAGTCATGAAGAAAACATGAAAAAAAACTTACCTATGGGCAGTTTTTAAAAATATATATCGTTTTTCACAGGCTTGAAACGCGAAGGTGCCTATGGAAAACAACTTCCTTCCATGGGCACCTCTTACGTTAACGACTTTAAAGCCCAAACTCAAATGGATCAGTTTCCGCTCCTGTACCCTTTAGCAACTTTATATTAGATACTAGATATACGACTGGGCGGACGTCGTTCGTAGTGAGCACGTAGCCGTAGTGGTTGTAGACATACCCCGGGGGGCTCACATAGAACGCAAGGTACGAGTTGCCGGAGTACGGGGCGATTGTCCATTGAGACTTACTGCTATTATAAAGCCAGTCATTATCCTTACACTCTGGTATTC
>CANQYK010000032.1 GCA_947628065.1 uncultured Bacilli bacterium
AATACCAGATTGTAAGAATAATGACTGGCTTTATAATAGCAGTAAAACACAATGGACAATCGCCCCTCGCTCCGGCAGTTCGAGCAATGCGTTCTATGTGGACTACACGGGGTATGTCGGCGTCACCAACTACGGCGTGCGCACTGCGTACGGTGTGCGGCCAGTCGTATATCTAAAGGCAAGTACATTGTATGAAAGTGGAGATGGAAGTCAAGAAAGTCCCTTTGTCCTTACGAGTGATCCTAATGTAGATGACGAAGGACCAGTATGTAAGTTTACTGATCATTCTGATAACTTTGATAAAGGTGGAACATTCTCTATTGAATGTACAGATAATAGTGGTAGTCTTGCTAATGACTTAACAGCTGATAGTTTTCATCTTGGTGGTGAAAGTCATACAAATTGTGAACCTATTAATTATAATATTTCATTATCATTAACAAATACAGAAACTATTACAAATGGGAAACGATATACCTTTACTTCACCTAGTGGTTATGACGTTTGTTATGATAATTATATTGAATTAAAACAGGGTGTATTAAAAGATAAATTTGGTAATAGTAATCAAACTAGTAAATTGGGGATTACTACTGAGTTTAACGATGGACCGCTCCCTAACTGTCCTGTGTGTAGTGCCGTCGCAACTTAGCTATGGACAGTTTTTCGTAACCGCGAATCTGACTTGATCAATGATTCCTAACTCTTTAAAGGGTTAGGTTTTTAATTGTAATAATCTTTACATTTCTTTTTCTTTTTCTAACTTTTTAGCAAAAACAGTTGACAAGTGCTAATAAATTGCATAAAATAGTATCAGCAGTCAAAAAAGTGAGTGCTAGGGAGGTCTTTTATGATGCTTTCGAAAAGACAAAGTCAAATTTTAAAAATGATTGTAGAAAACTATGTAAGACAAGCAAGTCCCGTTAGTAGCAATCAAATATGCAAAGCTCTAAAATGCTCAAGTGCGACCGTTCGTAGTGAAATGGCATCGTTGGAAGATATTGGTTTACTCGAAAAAACTCATACTTCAAGTGGTAGAATTCCAAGCGAAGAAGGATATCGCTATTATGTTGATCATTTAATGGAACCAAAGAAGATGAGTGGAGAGGATATGTTAAATTTACAAATTGCCTTTCGAAATCAATCACTCGCTCTATCCGATTCGATTTCCAAAAGCTTACAAATCATATCCGATATCACATCTTATACCGCTGTTGTATTAGGAAAGACAAGTCATGATAACTTACTAAAAGAAGTAAGTATTGTACCCCTTACCGAACAACAATTAATTGTTATTGTGGTAACCGATAAAGGAAAAGTAGAACACAAAACGATTACACTTGATGGTGTAAACATGAGTGAAGTAAAGAAAACCATTGATTTGATCAATAAGTTAATTGTTGGGACACCAATTGATGAAGTTAGTATGAAATTAGAGTTTGAAATCAAACCAATTATCGGTAAGTATGTAGAACATCATCAAAAATTATACGATGCGATCTATAATGTCTTTGATGAGTTTGTGCATCCTGATATTAGTGTAGTTGGAAAAACGAAATTCTTGGATCAACCAGAATTTGGTAACATTGATAAAGTAAAGAGTTTATTTAATAAACTGGAAGAAGAAGACTTAATCAAAGAAATCAAACACACTGATGGAAATAACATAGAGGTCTATATTGGAAGCGAAAATGGAATCGATGAAGATGTAACGGTTATTAAAACAGGATTTAAAACCGATACCGATGAAGGAACCATCGCAATCATTGGACCAAAGAGAATGGAATATGATAGAGTTATGAGTATGTTAGAGTTTATGAAAGAGAAAATAGAAGGAGAGGATACTTGATGGAAGAAGAAGTATTAGAAAAAGAAGAAACTTGTGCTTGTACGGAAGAGAAAAAAGAGTGTAATTGTAAGAAAGAGAAGAAGAAAGAAAAAGCCAAAAAAGAACTTTTGGAACTTGAGAAAAAAATAGAAGAACAAGATACCAAAATAAAAGAATTACTTACCAAATTACAATACAGCCAAGCAGAATTAATCAATTATAGAAAGCGAAAAGAAGAAGAGACTGAAAATAGGTTAAAATTTGCAAACCAAGGATTAATCGAAGAGTTAATTCCAATACTCGATAACTTTGAGAGAGCAATTAAACTAGATGACAATGACCTAACCGATGAACTATCAAAGTTTTTGGCAGGCTTTAAAATGATGTATGCATCGTTTAATGAGGTGTTAAAACAATTTGGAGTAGAAGAAATTTCTTGTGAAGGTAGTTTTAATCCCAATGAGATGCAAGCCTTAATGATGGATCAGGATGAAAACTTTCAAGATGATGAGGTTATTGAAGTATTATTAAAAGGTTATAAACTAAAAGGACGAGTGATTCGACCTGCTAGTGTAAAAGTAAATAAATTAGAAAATAAAGGAGAAGATGAAAATGAGTAAAATAATAGGAATTGATTTAGGTACCACAAATAGTTGTGTATCTGTATTAGAGGCAGGGGAGCCTAAAGTAATCCCCAATCCAGAAGGAAATCGTACAACCCCATCCGTTGTAGCATTTAAAAATGGAGAAAGAATTGTAGGAGATGCCGCAAAGCGTCAAGCAATTACCAATCCAAATACGATATCAAGTATCAAACGTTTGATGGGATCAAGCAAAAAAGTAGAAGCCGAAGGAAAGAAATATACACCAGAAGAAATATCAGCTATGATCCTATCTTATATGAAAGATTATGCTGAAAGCTATTTGGGTGAGAAAGTAGATCGTGCGGTTATTACCGTTCCAGCATACTTTAATGATGCCCAAAGACAAGCAACCAAAAATGCTGGTAAAATCGCAGGACTTACAGTTGAGAGAATTATCAACGAACCAACTGCAGCTGCTCTTGCTTATGGACTTGATAAACAAGATAAAAGTCAAACCATTTTAGTCTATGACTTAGGTGGTGGAACATTTGATGTTTCCATCCTTGAATTAGGAGATGGTGTATTCGAAGTAAAAGCAACCTCTGGTAACAACCATTTAGGAGGAGATGACTTTGATAACTTATTAATGGACTATCTTGTTGATAACTTCAAGAAGGAACATGGTGTTGATTTATCCAAAGATAAAATGGCAATGCAACGACTAAAAGAATTAGCAGAAAAAGCAAAGAAAGATTTATCTAGTATGACAACTGCCCAAATATCTGCACCATTTATTTCTCAAAGTGAGGATGGACCACTTCACTTAGAAATGAGTCTTACCCGTGCGAAGTTTGAAGAGTTAATTCATGATCTTGTAATGAGTACGCTAGATCCAGTACGTAAAGCTTTAAAAGATGCCGATATCAAAGCAAAAGACTTAGACAAAGTAATCTTTGTTGGAGGTAGTACACGTGTACCACTTGTATATGAAACCGTTAAGAAAGAACTTGGTATGGAGCCATCAAGAGAAGTTAATCCAGATGAAGTTGTATCTATGGGAGCATCTATTCAAGGTGGTGTGTTAACAGGAGATGTTAATGACATTGTCTTATTAGATGTTACACCACTTTCTCTTGGTATTGAAACATTAGGTGGTGTTATGACCGTTTTAATTCCAAGAAATACAACCATACCAACATCAAAATCAGAAGTATTCTCAACTGCAGCTGACAATCAACCAGCCGTTGATGTTCATGTTCTACAAGGAGAACGTAGTATGGCAGCTGATAACAAGACACTTGGAAGATTCCAACTTGCAGACATTCCACCCGCACCAAGAGGAGTACCACAAATTCAAGTAACCTTTGATATTGATGCGAATGGTATTGTAAACGTTACGGCAAAAGATTTAGGTACTAACAAAGAACAAAAGATTACCATTACCTCAAATACAAGTTTAACCGATGAAGAAATTGATCGTATGATGAAAGAAGCAGAAGCAAACAAAGAAGAAGATCAAAAGAGAAAAGAAAAAGCAGATTTGAAAAATGATGCCGAACAATTAATCTTCCAAACCGAAAAAGCGATCAAAGATTTAGGCGATAAAGTCGATACAAAAGAAAAGGAAGAAGCAGAAGACTTAGTAAAAGACTTAAAAGATGCTCTTGAGAAAGATGACGTTGATAAAATCAAAGAAGGAAAAGAAAAACTACAAGAAAAAGCAATGGCCCTATCTCAAAAGGTATATGAAAATATCCAGAAAGAAGAGCAAGAAGCTACAACAGATGATGATAACAAAAAAGATGATGTACAAGACGCTGAATACGAAGAAAAATAGTGGTTAAAATAAGAGAAGAAGTAGTTCCTTTTAGGGACTACTTACTTTCAAGTTATGAGGAGAATATATGAAAAAAATAAAAGAAAGAGACGAAATAAAACAAGAAGATAAGTGGAATATTGAAAGTGTTTATCAAGATAAAAAGATCTTTTATCAAGAGTTAGAAGAGGTAAAAAAAGAACTTTCTGAAATTGATACTTTAAAGAAAGACTTTTTAAAGGACAAAGAACATTTTTTAGACTTTTTAACGTTTGATCAAAAAGTAACCAGAAAAATTGATAAACTCTACTGTTATGCCAATTTAAAAAACAGTGAAGATATGGCAAGGGAAGAGTCCCAAGAGATGCTTGGATATGCAAGTAACTTATACCAAGAGTATAGTGAAAAAATAGCCTTTTTTACACCAATGCTTTTAAAAGAGAAAAAGGAGCGAATTCTAGGATTTTTAGAAGATGATCGTTTTCTTTCCTATCGTCATGAAATTGATAGTATCTTACGTTATCAAGGACATACATTAAGTGAGAAGGAAGAAGAAACACTAGCCGCATATTCCCAAGTATTAAGTGCTGGAAGCGATGCTGCAAGCTATTTAATGGATGCCGATATGCGTTTTGGTACCATCAAAGATGAAGAAGGAAAAGAGGTAGAACTTACCCAAAGTAATTATAGTAATTATTTAATGAGTAAAGATAGAAAGGTCAGAAAGAGTGCTTTCTTAACATTACATGAGGTTTATGGTAGTTTTAAAAACACCTTAACCGCAACCCTTTCTAGTGTGGTATTCGCATCTTCTACCAATGCAAGATTAAACAACTTTAAAAGTTCGGTTGAAAGTTGTTTATATGGAAATCGATTGGATGAGAAAATTCTATCCAACTTAGTAGAAGAAGTTCATAAGAACTTACCACTTTTGTATCGTTATTTTAAGATAAAGAAGGATCTTCTTCATTTGGATGAGTTTCACTTATACGATGGTTATGTTAGTACGGTAGAAGAAATTACGAAGAAATATTCTTTTGAAGAAGGAAAGAATCTTGTATTATCTGCTTTATCCGTATTAGGAGACTCTTATATTGATGTTTTAAAAACAGCTTTTGAAGATGGCTGGATTGATAAATATCCAAATAGAGGAAAAACCAGTGGAGCCTTCTCTTCTGGTATGTATGATACCTATCCTTTTGTCTTATTAAACTATACAGAAGAGTACGATGATGTATCAACCATGGCCCATGAATTAGGGCATTCTATGCATAGTTATTTTTCCAACAAAAACAATTCTTATAACAATGCAGGCTATCCTATCTTCTTAGCGGAGATTGCATCAACGGTAAATGAGTTATTGTTTTCGCATTATATGGAAAAACATGCCAAAACCAAGGAAGAAAAACTTGCTATTTTAAATGAACGCCTTGATATGTTCAAAGGAACCATTTTCCGTCAAACAATGTTTACGGAGTTTGAGATGTATCTTCATGAAATGGTAGACAAGAAAGAAATACCAACAGCTGATAAATTATCTGAATATTACTATAACTTAAATAAACAATATTTTGGAGAAGAGGTTATAGTGGATGATGTTATTCGTTATGAATGGTTAAGAATTCCTCATTTTTATCGTCCATTTTATGTTTATCAATATGCGACAGGTCTATCCATTGCAAGTTATATAGCCAAAAATATTTTAGAAGAAAAAGAGGGATTTAAGAATAAATATTTATCGTTTTTAAAAGCAGGTGGAAGCGATTATCCACTGGAAATATTAAAAATTATTGATGTTGATTTAACCGATGATCAAGTATTCCAAGATGCGATGGAAGTCTTTAAGGAAACACTTGATACATTTGAAAAATTAAGTTTAGAAAAGTAGGGATGTGAGAGTATGGCAACAAAGCGTGATTACTATGAAGTATTAGGAGTCGATAAAAATGCAAGTTCGGATGAGATTAAAAGTGCATTTCGAAAACTTGCTAAAAAATATCACCCCGATATAAGCAAAGAAGAAAACGCCGAAGAAAAATTCAAAGAGGTACAAGAAGCTTATTCTGTTTTATCGGATGATACCAAAAGAAGACAGTATGATCAATTCGGACACGCTGCCTTTGAAGGTGGTGCGGGAGGAAACCCATATGGTGGTTTTGGTGGTGCTGGCTTTGGTTTTGATGCATCGGATTTAGGGGATATCTTTGATGACTTATTTGGTGGTGGCTTTGGATTTGGTGGAAGTAGAAGAAGCAGTACAAGAAGTCGCCGTGGAAGCGATATGTTGATGCGGATTCGTTTAAGTTTTGAAGAAGCCGTTTATGGATGTGATCGAGATATCGAACTTGATACCGTAGAGGTATGTAGTGAGTGTCATGGGAAAGGTGGCTTTGACGAAGAGAAATGTTCAAGATGTCATGGTAGTGGTAGTATTACCCAAGAACAAAGAACCTTATTTGGAACATTCGCAACCAAGACAACTTGTCCTGAATGCGGTGGCGAAGGCACAACTTATAAAAGACGATGCAGTAAGTGTCGTGGAACAGGAACTACCAAAGTTCATAAAACCATTACGGTTCATGTACCAGCAGGAATTGATAATGGCGAACGTCTTCGTCTAGGTGGCAAAGGACATGCTGGCGAGAATGGCGGGGAAAATGGTGACTTATACTTAGAGTTTAGTATTGGCGATCATGCTTTCTATCAAAGAGATAACCTAGATATTTACTTAGAAGTTCCAATTACAGTGATTGATGCTGTTATGGGTTGTAAAAAAGAAATTCCAACTCTATATGGTAATATTACCTTAACAATACCAGCAGGATGCGATAGTGGTACCAAACAAAGAATCAAAGGAAAAGGAATTAAAAGTGAATCCACAAGACGAAGTGGTGATATGTATGTTATTTACTCTGTTCAAACACCAAAAAGACTATCAAGAGATCAAAAGAAATTATTTGAATCCCTTGCTAAGACGGACTTCAAAGATAGTGACATTGAAAAATTTGAAAAGTTTACAAAGAAAAACGAGCGATAGTTTATCGCTCTTTTACTTTTAAGTATTTTTGGTTTGTTCTACCAATTAAATAATCCATAGAATATTGATATTTTTTAGCAAGTTGTTTTAACATTAAACTTTGCATTAAATTATTTAACTCTTTGTTTTTATAACCAGAATAAGTAGACTTTAAAATTCCTAAGAAGGATGCTACATCCATTGCTCTTATTTTTTGATCGTGTTCTAAAATAGTAAGTCGACGAGCCATTTCTTGCTTGTCGATTTTTTTGATGGGAAGAATCTCTTCAAAATCGTTTTCATCCGACAATTTACACACATAATCAAGGGTACAATGAAACTGGTTACAAAAGGTAAGTAAATAACTTAATTTAATATTGGAAAGTTCTGCTTCAATATTAGAGTACATACTTCTTGTAATTCCAAGCAATTCTGCAACTTCTTTTTGTGTCAATTCATTTTCTTCCCTAATTTCTTTGAAACGGTATTCCATCTTCATCACCCAACATCATTTTGACATGAAAAAAGTTAAAAAAACGATATTGCCAGTTAATGTGAACTGCGATATAATTAAATTATAATAATGCCAAGCAATATGAATTATTAAGATAAAGGAGAAACAGTATGAAGAAGTTATTTAAAGTAAGTATATCCAAAGTATATATCGCATATTTATTACTTCTTACAACATTTGTAATAGGAACCTATTCTTCTTATGCTTATTTTACCGTAAACAAAGAGAAGAAGAATGCGATTAAAATGATAACAGGAAACTTAGTAGGAGAGTTAAAAGTAGATGGAGAAGTGAATGATAAGTTAGTAGTAAATGCGAATGAAACAAAAACATTTGAAATAGAAGTAGCTAATAAGAACAATAGACAAGCAAGGTTTAACTTTTATTATAAAGGAAGTCTACCTGATAATGTCGAAGCAGGATATGTATCTAGTGATGGATATAATCCAATGGTAAAAGATACAGGAGTAAATTTAACAGCGAATGGTTCTCTAGGATACTTTCTAAAATACCAAATAAAAGTAAAGAATAATACAAAAGGAAGTATAACAATACCATTAGGATATGAAGTAGGACTTGATTATAATGATTTATCACTACCAGAAAATACACATTTATTTGAAGAAGCAAAACCAGATCCAAGACCACTAGTAGAAGCCTTACTAGCAGATTATACGAATGATGAGAGTATTCAAGATTATGATATTAACTATGATAAAACAAATTCTACAGCAAAAGAAAATAAGATGTATGTGTTTAATCATACAGCAGGAACACAACAAAGTGGATGGAGTAGCGATGAATTAAAGGATTATAGATATATAGGAGCAAATCCAAATAATTATGTAACCTTCAATAACGAAAAAGCAGGTTGGAGGATTATTGGAATAGAGACAGTCGATGATGGAACAGGAAAGAAAGAGAAAAGAGTAAAACTAATAAGAAAAGATCCATTACCAGTAGGAACAGATAATACTATATCATTTGATAATAAGCCAAGTGGGACAGGGTCATCTGAGAGTGAATATGGAAGCAATGATTGGTATGATTCAAGATTAATGTATTTATTAAATCCAAATCATGAAGGTGAGACAACAGGAGTAAGTGGAAGTATCTACTGGAACAGGCAAAGCGGAAATTGTCCAAAGGGACAAAACAATGCAACAACGACTTGTGATTTTAGTGAAGTAGGACTCTTACCAGAGGCCCAAACAATGATAGGAGATGCGAAGTGGTATTTGGGTGGAACGGCGAATTATACAAGTGCAAGTAATGGAACATCAAATCATTGGTATTCGTATGAAAGAGGTGAAACATTATATAGTAGTAGTACGCATCCAAGAAAAACGAACTGGACGGGGAAAGTAGGATTGATGTATCCTAGCGATTATGGATATGCAACAAGTGGAGGAAGTAGTGCGAATAGAGAAACCTGTTTAGCAAAAGAGTTGTATAACTGGGATAGTAGTAGTGGAGGAATATCAAATTGTAAGACGAATGACTGGCTTTATAATAGCAGTAAACATCAATGGACAATCGCCCCGTACTCCGGCTCCTCGAACGGTGTGTTATATGTGAACACCACGGGGTCTGTCTACAACCTCAGCGCGGACCTCAGTTACGGGGCCCGTCCAGTCGTATATCTAAAAGCAGGAGTAGAGTTAACAGGAGGAAATGGATCCACCAGCAACCCTTTCACATTAGACTATACTCCAACGGCAGTAGAAAAATTATTAGAGGACCATACCAATCCAGAAAGTACACAAGATTATGATGTAAATTATACCAAAACAGATAAAACAGCAAAAGAAAACAAAATGTATGTGTTTAATCATGAAGCAGGAACACAGCAAAGTGGATGGAGTAGCGATGAATTAAAAGATTACAGGTATATAGGGAAAGACCCAAATAATTATGTAACATTTAATAATGAAGAAGCAGGATGGAGGATAATAGGAATCGAGACAGTAGATAATGGAACCGGAAAGAAAGAGAAAAGAATTAAATTGATAAGAAAAGATTTCTTAACACCAAATATGTCTTTTGATAATAAGCCAAGTGGAACAGGGTCATCCGAAAGTAGTAATGGAAGTAATGATTGGACCGATTCAAGATTGATGATGATACTGAATCCCGGATATGATGAAGAAGCAAATGCAACAGGAGGAAAAGGAAGTTTATACTGGAATCGACAAAGTGGAAGTTGTCCAAGTGGAAGTAGTAATGCATCAACAACTTGTAATTTTGAAGAAACAGGACTGTTACCGGAGGCACAAGCAATGATAGGAGATGCGAAATGGTACTTGGGTGGAAATAGTACATCAAGCGGAGTATTAACAGAAGCATATTATAAGTTTGAAAGAAGCGAAACAGTATATAGTAGTAGTGCGCATCCAAGAAAAACAAACTGGACAGGGAAAGTAGGATTAATGTACCCTAGCGATTATGGATATGCGACAAGTGGAGGAGCAACAGCAAATAGAGTAACCTGTTTAGCAAAAGAATTGCATAGCTGGAATAGTACTAGTGGAGGGATATCAGATTGTAAGGATAATGACTGGCTTTATAATAGCAGTAAATATCAATGGACAATCTCCCCGGTTTCCGTCCAGTCGTACTGGGTGTTCAGTGTGACCAACGGGAATGTCAGTGGCACCTACGGCGACGCGATCTTCACTCTCAGTGCGAGTCCAGTCATTTATCTAAAGGCAAGTACCTTATATGAAAGTGGAGATGGAAGTAGTAGTAATCCCTTCGTATTTAAAGAAGGTCCTAATATTGATGATGAAGCCCCAGTATGTAAGCTTACAAGTTCTTCTGTTACAACTGATCGTGATAAAAAAGGTGGAGAAGGAACTGTTACCATTGAATGTACGGATAATAGTGGAACCCTTAAAAATGATTTAACATCGGATAATATAAATTTTGGTTATAAAAAATGTAAAAAGGATACAGAAGAAAAAATGTATGATATTAAAACAATTTTATCGAATACAGAAACGATAGAAAACGGAAAACGATATACTTTTACTATGAATGCTGATGATAATACTACTTGGTTTGATCCTTGTAATGAAGTGCACTTTATGGAAATAAAGGGCGGAGTTATTTCTGATAATAGCAGCAATCAAAATATAAAAAATCAATTTGAATTTGAAGTAAGTGCATATTCTAGTAGTTCTTCTGGCTTAAGTACAAATGTATGTGCTAATCGTTGTGGTAGTGCAGTACTTGATTAAAAGATATCATCAAGAAAAAAAGAAAGAGAAAAAGATAGAATTTAGGTTATAATAACTATTAAAATAAATGATAGTAGTAGCAAAAATTCTATCTTGTAAAATAGGATAAATTATTGTAAAATAAAGGTAGTAAGAATAGAAAAATATATTAAATGATTTCCAACAAAAGAAAGGTAGATGATTTACATGCCAAATACTAGATATTTACAAATAATTTACAGAGGAATGGTAGTTTTAAATAATTATCAAGAATCTTTTCATCATAGAAGAAAGGGTAGAATAGGTTAATTCTATTCTTTTTGGGTGATAGAAATGAAAAGATTATTTAAGATAAGTGTATCCAAAGTCTATCTTGTATACTTACTCCTATTAACGGTCTTTGTAATAGGGACATTTTCATCCTATGCCTATTTTACCGTAAACAAAGAAAAGAAGAACGCCATTAAAATGATAACAGGAAATCTTGTTGGAGAGTTAAAAGTAGATGGGGAAGCAAATGATAAGTTAGTAGTTTCTGCCAATCAAACAAAAACATTTGAAGTAGAGTTAATTAATAAGAATAATAGAGAAGCAAGGTTTAACTTTTATTACAAAGGAAGTCTACCAGAAAATGTTGAAGCAGGATATGTATCTGGTGATGGATATAATCCAATGGTAAAAGAGGTTGGAGTAAACTTAACAGCAAATGGTTCTCTAGGATACTTTCTAAAATACCAAATAAAAGTAAAGAATAATACAAAAGGAAGTGTAACAATTCCTATAGGTTATAGTATAGGACTTGATTATAATGATTTATCCTTACCTAGTAATTGTTATTTGTTTGAAGAAGCAAAATCAAATACAGCAGTAGATGTATTACTTGCAAACTATACAAATTCTGAAAGTACACAAGACTATAATATAAATTATACAAAAACAGATAAAACAGCCAAAGAGAATAAGATGTATGTATTTAATCATGAAAGTAATAAAGGAACACAGCAAAGTGATTGGAGTAGCGATGAATTAAAAGATTATCGGTATATAGGAGCTGATCCAAATAATTATGTAACCTTCAACAATGAAGAAGCAGGATGGAGGATCATCGGAATTGAAACAGTAGATAATGGAACAGGAACAAAAGAAAAGCGAATCAAATTAATAAGAAAAGACTTCTTAACACCAGATATAACATGGGATAATAAACCAAGTGGAACAGGGTCAGCAGCGTCATCAAGTAGAAAATATGGAAGCTCTGAATGGACAGATGCAAGACTAATGTATTTATTAAACCCAAATTATGAAGATGAACAAACAGGAGTAAGTGGAAGTATTTATTGGAATCGTCAAAGTGGAAATTGTCCACATGATTCTGCCCCTGTTGATAATAGAACAACGACCTGTGATTTTAGTGAAGTAGGACTGTTACCAGATGCACAAAAGATGATAGGAGATGCGAAGTGGTTTTTGGGTGCAACAGAAAACTTTAAAGAAGCGAATAATGGAACTTCAAACCATTGGTATTCGTATGAAAGAGGAGAAGAAAAAGTATATAGTTCAAGAAAAGAAAATTGGACAGGACGTGTTGGATTAATCTATCCTTCTGATTATGGATTTGCAACAAGTGGAGGAAGTAGTACAAATAGAACTACCTGTTTAGCAACAGAATTATATAATTGGAATAATAATAGTGATTGCTATAATAATAATTGGCTCTTTAATAGTAGTAAAACTCAATGGACAATCTCTCCTTATATTGGTGTAGATGTCTATTATATGAGTATAAACAAGAATCCTGATATATCTCCAATACCATTTGACGATGGCACTGTTTCATATGGGGTTTTCACTTTGAATAGTCAAGGCAATGTTAGTAATGGAGCTGTATACAGTTATTATGGAGTTCGTCCAGTCGTATATTTAAGAGCAGATATTTTATATCAAAGTGGAGATGGAAGTAGGAGTAATCCCTTTGTCTTTACAGGTGATCCAAGTGCTGATTATGAAGCTCCAGTATGTAAGCTTACAAGTTCTTCTGCTACAACTGACACGTATAAAAAAGGTGGAGAAGGAACCTTTATCATTGAATGTACGGATAATAGTGGAAGTCTTAAAAATGATTTAACATCGGATAATATAAATTTTGGTTATAAACATTGTAAAACGGATACAGATAAAAAAAGTTATGATATTAAAGCAACTTTATCAAATACAGAAACCATTACTGGTGGAAAACGATATACCTTTACTATAAATGCTGATGATAATACAACTTGGTTTGAACATTGTAATGAAGTGCACTTTATAGAAATAAAGGGCGGAGTTATTTCTGATAATAGCAGTAATCAAAATATAAAAAATCAATTTGAATTTGAAGTAAGTGCATATTCTACTGGTTCTAGTTCAGGTGTCTGTTCATCATGTAGCGTTGCTACCGATCCAACTTAAAAGAATAGCATTAAGAACAAAGGAAAGATAAAAAGATAGAATTTAGGTTATAATAACTATGAAAAATAAATGATAGTAGTAACAAAAATTCTATCTTGTAAAAAAAGTTAAATTATTATAAAATAAGTGTAGTAAGAATGGAAAAATTAAATGAAATAATTTCCAAATCTACAAGAAAGGTAGTTTGTAGATTTGATAAATAAATGATACAAAAAAAGACCAAAATTTGGAAAATAAATGAGAAGACTAGAGATCTGATCTTCTTTTTTTGTGATTTCTAAATGAAAATGATTGTACAAAAAAGGAAGTAAAAACTATATAAGTTTGATACTTCTTTTTCTTTCCTTTTTTGGTAATCATAAAGCGATAAACCTCAGGGGTTTGGGGACAGAGTCCCCAAAATAATTGGGGTTAACCAGAAAAAAAGAGTAAAAAAAATTGAAAGAGAAAAAATATGGTAGAAAATATAAAAAAAGGAAACCATATTTTTTTC
>CANQYK010000033.1 GCA_947628065.1 uncultured Bacilli bacterium
AATAAGAGTGTGGTGAGAAAGATGAATATTTACGATAATACCATAGAAATGTTAGTTGATTATGTTATAGCGCATGGTGGAAAAAAATACCATGGAGAAGAACTTTTTTCCTGGCTTTACCAAAAGAAGATCAAAGACATCAACAAAGTTAGCAATATAAAAAAAGAGTTAAGAGATCAAATTAAGAAAGACTTTGTTTTTAAGACCATAAAAATAGATTGTGTAGAGAAATCCGATGATGTTCGAAAATATCTTTTTACATTATCTGATCAGGAACATGTGGAAGCTGTTTTAATGTATCATGATTATGGATTATCGGTTTGTATTTCTTCACAAGTAGGGTGCAACATGGGATGTGCTTTTTGTGAATCTGGAAGAAGACGAAAGGTGCGTAATTTAACAACAGGAGAGATGGTAGAAGAGATTTTATTTATCGAAGAAGAATGTGGGAAAAGGATCAGTCATGTTGTTGTTATGGGAATTGGAGAGCCTTTTGATAACTATGAAAATGTATGTAATATGATAAAAATTATCAATCATCCAAAAGGTCTTGCCATTGGAAGCCGTCATATTACCATATCAACGTGTGGGATTGTTCCGAAAATAAGAGAATTTTGTAATTTCCCTTATCAAGTAAATTTGGCTATTTCTCTTCATGCTCCAAACGATGCATTAAGAAGAAAGTTAATGCCGATTGATAAAGCTTATCCTCTTGATGAATTAATGGATTCCTTATTAGAATATACAAAAAAGACAAATAGACGACTAACATTTGAATATATATTATTAAAAGATGTAAATGACCATGAACAAGATGCCGAAGAACTTGCTATGTTATTAAAGGGAATGAATGCTTATGTCAACTTGATACCGTACAATGAGACAAAACATTTACAGTTTCAGCGTTCAAGTACTGTTCAAATTGCTAAGTTTTATGATATACTAAAGAAAAATAATATTTGTGTTACGATAAGACGAGAGTTTGGTGGTACGATCCATGCAGCTTGTGGTCAACTTCGCAGCAAAAAGGAGGAAGTATGAAATCATTTTATTTAACCGATCCTGGTAAAGTACGGGATCACAATGAAGATAGCGTACTGATTGTTCAGAATAAGGACAAAGATATTTTAATGGCCATAGCAGATGGTATGGGTGGACACTCTGCAGGAGAAGTGGCAAGTTCGATTGCGATTTCTTATCTTGGAAAACATTTTAATGAGAGTTTCAGTGGGAAAAATAAATTAGAAGCTGCAACTTGGTTACGGGATAGTGTCAATACGATCAACCAACAAATTTTTGATCATGAAAAAACACATCCTGAGAGCAAAGGAATGGGAACAACACTTGTAACAGCAATTGTTACCAAGGATTATATTTTGTTTGGAAATATTGGAGATTCCTCTGGTTTTGTTATGAAACATGGAAGTCTTCATAAAGTAACGTATGACCATACTTTGGTTAATTTATTGGTATCTGCTGGTGAATTAACAGAAGAAGAAGCAAAAGATCATCCAAAGAAAAATGTTTTAATGAAAGCCTTAGGAGCAAATGACCCAATTGATATTGATATTTTTGATTGTGATATGGAAATTGATGAAATCTTACTTTCGAGTGATGGCCTTACTAATATGTTAGAACTTGGACAAATTGAAGAGGTCTTGAAGGAAGATATTGATATGGAAGATAAAGTCATCAAGCTAATTCGCAAAGCCAATAATCGCGGGGGGACCGATAATATTTCTGTCGCATATTTGACTCGTAAGGAAGAAGGTGAAAAAGAATGATAACAAAGGGGCAAAAAATAAACGATCGTTATCAAATTGTTCGTACCATTGGAGAAGGTGGTATGGCAAATGTTTATCTTGGCTATGATACAATACTAGATCGAAATGTTGCAATTAAAGTGTTAAGAGGGGATTTATCCACCGATGAGAAATTTGTTCGAAGATTTCAAAGAGAAGCGTTATCGGCATCTAGCCTATCCCATCCTAATATTGTGGAGATGTATGATGTAGGAGAAGATAATGGACTTTACTATATTGTAATGGAGTATGTGGATGGAAAAACCTTAAAACAACTATTAAAGAAAAGAGGAAGCTTAACCTTAAGTGAAGCCATTGATATTATGTTACAATTAACCGATGGTATGAGTCATGCCCATGATAGTTATATTGTCCATCGAGATTTAAAACCACAAAATATTATGATCAAAGACGATGGTCAAATTAAAATAACCGATTTTGGTATTGCTATGGCTATTAATGCGACACAGCTTACCCAAACAAACTCTGTTATGGGAAGTGTTCACTATCTTCCACCAGAGCAAGCAGCAGGAAAAGGAAGTACCATTAAAAGTGATATTTATTCGATGGGAATTATCTTCTATGAACTCTTAACCGGAGAACTTCCTTTTAAAGGAGATAGTGCTGTTGAGATTGCTTTAAAACAAATGAAAGATCCCCTTCCAGATGTTCATTTAATGAACAAAGATATTCCTCAAAGTATTGAAAATATCATTTTAAAAGCAACGGCTAAAAATCCTAAGAATCGTTATAACAATGTTCGGGAAATGTATCAAGATTTATTAACGGCTTTAAACGATGAGAGAATGGATGAAGAGCCTTATAAGTATAAATATCCAGAACATGAAATTGATGATGAGACAAAGATTATGAAACCAATCGAAGAGGATGGGGAAGAAGTAATCGCAACGCCGATTGTTGATAAAGAGATTAAAAAGACCAATAAATGGATTAAAATATTAGGAATTACGGCAGGTGTGATTGTTTGTATTTTGTTAACGGTTTTCTTTATCATACCAGCTGTTACCGATGAACCTGATGTAACGGTACCGGATGTATCCGAAATGACGGTATCCAAAGCAGAAAGTGTTTTAAAAGATTCTGGCTTTAAAGTAGCCAGTAAAATCAAAGAGGTAGCGAGTGATGATATTAAGAAGGGAAGAATTGTAAAGACCGATCCTGAGGAAGGTAGAAGTATCAAAAAAGGAAGTACCATTACGCTTTATCGTTCGAAAGGAGTAGCAACCTATAAAATCGAAGATTATACGGGTAAAAATTATATTGAAGTCCAAACGCTTTTAGAAAGTGTTCATGGCTTAAAAGTAACCATTGAAAAGAAAAATGTAGATACTTCAAGATCGTATGATGAACAAGAAATTGTAGGTCAAAGCATCCTAGCAGGTGAAGAGTTAAAGAAAGGAGATTCTATCATTCTTTATATTCCAGATATTACAGAAGTATATCCTGATATGCAAGCAGAAGGATGGTCGAGGGAAGATGCAGAAGCCTTTGCGATTAAATATAATTTAAATATGTCTTTTGTGGAAGAAGAAACAACAGCCTTTGAAGAAGGAAAAGTCATTCGTCAAACAAGAGCAGCAGGTAGTCCAATTATTACCAATTCGAATATTACCATAACCATTGCGAAAAAACCAGTAGAAGAAGAAAAACCAAGTGTTAGTGAGGAACCAGAAAAAGAAGAGAAGGAAGAAGATCCATCTAGTACTGACAATAAAAACACGACAACAACAACACCAAAGACAGATAATAAGACAAGTACAAAAACAAATTAGGAGGAGCCATGCAAGGAGAAATCGTAAAAATCAGTAGTAATTTACATTATGTTTCAAAAGATGATCAATTGTATCCTTGTGTTCTTCGTGGTAAATTTAGAAAGCAACATATTATTCCACGGGTTGGAGATTATGTTGTTTTTGACTGTGAGAAAAAAGTGATAGAAGAAATCTTACCAAGAAAAAATTCTTTTGATCGCCCTTTTGTTAGTAACATTGATCAAGCCTTTATTGTAACTAGTGTAAAGGAACCTGATTTTTCTTGTTTTCTTTTGAATCGTTTTCTTACCCTAATGGAACTTCATAATGTTGACTCTATTATCTGTATTACAAAAGAAGATTTATTAACGGAAGATGAAAAAGAAAAGATAGAAAAGGTTCTTTCTTATTATAAGAAAATAGGGTATCCTGTGGTATCCAATCAAGAGCTACCCAAAATAAAAGAGTTGTTAAAAGGGAAGACAAGTGTGTTTACCGGACAGACAGGAGCAGGAAAGTCAACTCTTTTAAATAAGTTAAACAAAGATTGGAATCTTTTAACAGGGGAAATATCAAAAGCGCTTGGAAGAGGAAGGCATACAACAAGGAATGTAGAACTCTATCCCTTTTTAGGGGGAAAAGTAATGGATACTCCGGGATTTTCAGCTCTTTCTTTTCAAGGTTATAGCAAAGAAGAAATTAAGAATTCTTTTAAAGAATTTCAAGATATTACCTGTCCTTTTAAAAATTGCTCTCATACAAAGGAGCGGGAATGTTTTGTTAAAAAGATGGTAGAAGAAGGCGTTATTTTAGAGTCTCGATACCAAAGTTATTTACAGTTTTTAAAAGAAATAGAAGGAGGAAAAAAATGTTAGTAAGTGCATCTTTTTTAAGTAGTAAAAATATCCCAGAAGACATTAAAAAATTAGATCAGACCAATGTTGATTTTATCCATGTTGATGTTATGGATGGAAAGTATGTAGAAAATAAAACGATGCCCTTTAAAGAAATGCGGCATATTTATAAATTTACAAACAAACGTCTTGATGTCCATTTGATGGTCAAAGAACCATCAAAATATATTGATGATTATGCGAGTTTAAATACAGAATTTATTACGATAGAAAGTGATATTGATGAGGATTTATTAAGTGTGTTAAAACAAATTAAAAGTTATGCCATTAAAACAGGACTTGCTGTAAATCCTGATGTTTTAGTGAAAGATATTGTTCCCTATCTTCCTTATCTTGATCTTCTTTTGATTATGGGGGTAACACCTGGAAAAGGAGGGCAAGAATTTCAAGAAGGGATAGAAGAAAAAATAAAAGAAGCAAGAATACTATTAGAAAGTTATCCAAATTTTTCGATTTTGTTAAGTGTTGATGGTGGAATTAATAAAGAAACAAGGAAAAAGGTAGATGCTTGTGATATTGTTGTTAGTGGTAGTTATATCTTAAAAAATTCTAATTATCAGGATGCAATTAATTCTTTACGATAAATATTAGTTGTGTTATAATGAAAAGAGAATAAGGAGGATGTGTTCTATGAATGAGAATAATAACGAAGTTAATAATACCGTAAGTAATAATACGCAACCAGAAGTACAACCAGAAACGTTACAGACAGATTCTGTACAACCAACAGCAGAACAAGCTGTACAACCAGTACAACAAGCGCAAGCAACACCATCACAAAATACTACTAGTAGTAGTCAACCACAAGTTGTAAAAGTGGTAAATACAAAGGAAGTCGTAAAAGAAGTTAGTAAAGGAAAAGAGCAAAAATCTTCAGAGTCAAAGCAAGAACCACCAAAAGAACAACCCGTTCAAGAAGTACCACAACAGACAGTAGTAGAAGAAAAAACAGTGAAAAAAAAGAAAGGACATCCTATTTTTTCTGCTTTTATAATTCTTTCTTTGTTTGCTTTTGTTTTCTTTTTACCACAAATAACAAGTTATGTTAGTGCTTATATGAAAGCAAAAAATGGTGGAGATGATGTGGATGGTTCCATGAAAAGTGGAACGATGACTTGTACCCTTGCGCAACAGTTTGAAGACGGTAGTACAACTACAGATATTACGTTTACTTATGATACCAATAAATTAAAAAAGACTTCTACCCAAACAACGTATCGTCTTGCGGATACTGCAATTGATAATGCAGCTCTTATTGAACATCAAGCATCTTGTGAACATTTAAGGGAAGTATTATCTGGAGTAGAAGGAATGGATGCTTCTTGTAATCAAACAGCGACGGTTCAAACAACCGTACAGGATGTAAATTATCAAAAATTAGATCTTGATTATTTAAATGAAAATATTGCAGAATTTGAAGGTTTTATGCCAGAATATCAATTGGATAAAAATGTGGCGGCAATTAAGCTTTCTTTGGAACAAACAGGTTATACTTGTAAGGCAATTGAACATTAAGCTTTTTTTCTTATCTTTTTATAAAGATAAGAAAAAAGTAAGGTAGCTAAAAGGACTTTTATTGGTCCTTTTAATTTTGTTACCATTTCATTTAAAATGACCCAGTTATTTCCAAGTGTATATCCAACATAGACAAAAGCAAACGTCCAAGGAATACTTCCTAGAGTGGTATAAAAGAAAAACTTTGAAAAATTGACTTTACTAATTCCCATAGGAAGAGAAATAAGGGTTCGAACTATTGGAAAATTTCTTCCAAAAAAAGCTGCAAAGGATCCATACTTTTCAAACCATTGATCACACTTATCTAGGTCTTCTTCTTTCATAAAAAAGAACTTTCCATATTTTTTTACAAAAGGACGTCCTCCAAAATAACCAATTCCATAAAGGACAACCGCACAAAAAACACTTCCCATAAGACCAACCAAAAAAGCCATTGGAAAAGAAAAAATACCACGGCCTGCTAAAATACCAGCGGTTGCAAGAATTAATTCACTGGGAATAATGATAATAACTGCTTCTAAAACCATTCCTAAAAACATACCAAAATAACCAAATTGTCCCATTAAGGAAGTAAGGTATTCTTCCATGTTATCACCTAAATAAGTATATGACATCTTTTAATTTCTCATTCACAACTTATTAGATCCATGATACAATAAAATGGAAGGTGGGGATAACTGATGTTAGATGATTTAAACAAAGAACAAAAAGAAGCGGTTTATTATAACGAAGGACCTCTTCTTATTTTAGCGGGGGCAGGAAGTGGTAAAACAAAGGTTTTAACAACGAAGGTTGCTTATTTAATTTTAGAGTTAGGGATATCTCCTTATGAGATTTTAGCGATTACCTTTACCAATAAAGCCTCTCTTGAAATGCGGGATCGGATTCGAAACTTAGTAGGAGATACCGCAAGAAATATTCAAATATCAACGTTTCATTCTTTTGGACTTCGCCTAATAAGGGAAAATTATGATAAGCTTGGTTATCTTTCAAACTTTGTTATTATGGATAGTGATGATTCTTTGATCATTGTTAAAAAAATCTTAAAAGAACTTAATTACGATCCTAAAATTTATAATCCCAAGGCCATTAAGAATAAAATCAGTCATGCCAAAAATGAATTAATGATGCCAAAAGATTATGAGAGATATGCCGCTAGTGACTTTGAACAAGTGGTTTTAGAGGTTTATCAAAAATATGAGAAGAAACTAAAAGAAAGCAATGCTGTTGATTTTGATGATTTGCTTCTTCTTCCCATTAAACTATTCAAAGAACACCCTAGTGTTTTAGAACATTATCAAAACAGATACCGTTATATTTTAATTGATGAGTATCAAGATACCAATGAGGCACAGTATATTCTATCGAAAATGATCAGTGCCAAATATAAAAATATTTGTGTGGTAGGGGATGCTGATCAAGCAATTTATGGTTTTCGGGGTGCGAATTATAGAAATATATTAAACTTTGAAAAGGATTATCCAAATGCCAAAAGTATTAAACTAGAACAAAATTATCGTTCTACTAAAATTATTTTGGATGCTGCGAATAGTGTGATTAAAAATAACAAAAGTAGAAAAGAGAAGAATCTATGGTCAACGAAAGAAAATGGAGAAAAAGTAACGTATTTTCGGGCATATGATGAAAAAGATGAAGCTCATTTTGTATCAAGTACCATAAAGAAGTTAAAAGAAAATGGAAAGAAATTAAAGGATATTGCTATTCTTTATCGTACTAATGCGCAGTCTCGTGTAATGGAAGAAGAACTCTTAAAAAATAGTATTCCTTATCATATTGTTGGTGGTTTTAGTTTCTATTCAAGAAAAGAGATTAAGGATTTACTTGCGTATTTAAAATTAATTTACAATGAAAAGGATAATGTTAGTTTTTTAAGAGTCATTAATACGCCAAAAAGGGGAATTGGATTAAAGACCATTGAGAATTTAACAAGAAAAGCAGATTCCTTAGGGGTTAGTTTGTTTGAAGCCATTGATGGCGGAAAAGAACAAGCATTTAAAGATGTTATTTTATCGCTTCAAAAAATAAAAGAAAACGTAACATTAACAGAATTAATTGATAAAGTATTGGATGCTTCTCTTATGAAAAAAGAATTGGAACAAGAAAAGAGTATTGAGTCTGAAATACGACTTGAAAACTTAGAAGAATTTAAATCGATTACTAAAGCTTTTGAAGAGAGAATGGGGCTTATTTCCTTGGAAGACTTCTTATATGAAGTAAGTTTGGTAAGTGATAAAGATGAATACAAAGAAAATAGTGATCAAGTCAATTTAATGACCATTCATGCTGTAAAGGGATTAGAATTTGATACTGTTTTTGTTATTGGTTTAGAAGAAGGAATCTTTCCTCATAGTAATTCGTTGATGAGTAGTAGTGAAATAGAAGAAGAAAGACGTCTTTGTTATGTTGCAATTACAAGAGCAGAAGAAAAACTTTATTTGTTAAATGCAAGACGTAGGGTTTTGTTTGGAAATGATCAAATTAATCCTCCTAGTCGGTTTTTAAATGAAATTGATCCCTCTTTATTAGATACTGTTGGTAAGAAGGAAGAGACAATGACTACCTTTAATGAGGAAGATAAGTTCTATCAAGGGGATGTTGATTATCAAGTAGGAGACTTTGTGGTACATGATCATTTTGGACAAGGAAGAGTAGTAGAAGTTACCTCTACTTTGGTGTCAGTTGCCTTTCCGCATCCTTATGGGGTTAAGAAATTAATGAAAAATCATAAGAGTTTAGCGAAAGTTTAGATTGGAAGAAAATTCTTGAAAAACACCCCAAAATATTGTATTATGTGTAGATTTGATGAATAAATGATACAAAAAAAGACCAAAATTTGGAAAATAAATGAGAAGACTAGAAGGATATGGTCTTCTTTTTTTGTGATTTCTAAATGAAAATGATTATACAAAAAAGGAAGTAAAAAACTATATGTGTTTGATACTTCTTTTTCTTTCCTTTTTTGGTAATCATAAAGCGATAAACCTCAGGGGTTTGGGGACAGAGTCCCCAAAATAATTGGGGTTAACATTTTATCTTGACTTTTACAAAGAGGTAGATTGGCTTTTTTTATTGATTTTTTAAGATAAATGAAATAAAATAAAGGCAAAAAAAAGAGGGAACAAAAAAAAGATGCCCTACTAAATCCCAAAACGCATCTTTTTCTCCCTAAAAGGTGATTATATGATACTACTAAATTCCAAAAAAAGCAATACCCAAAAGCAAGAAAATATAAGAAAAAAAATAGAAGAATATGAAGAAGAAATAAATTTTGTGGGATTAAAGTGTAGTTGTGGATGTCAAGAGTTTAATATTCACGGAGTCTATGAGAGAAATATAATAGAGAATAATGAGGAATATAAGATAAAAATAAAACGGGTAAAATGTAAGGGATGTGGAAAAACACATGCCTTATTACCCGTTTTTATATTACCTTATTATCAAACAAAAGCAGAAGAAATAATAGAATGTGTAGAAGAAATGATAGAAGAAGGAAAAAGCACAACAAAAATAGAAAAGGAAAGAGGAATAAGCAGGCAAAAACTAAATCAATGGAGAAAGAAATATAAACAGTTAGAAATACCAATTCGTGAGACCTATGGAAAAATATTAAAAATAAGAGAATTTTTAGATGAAAGAAAAAGAAATATGGTATGCCATCAATACAAGGTAAGATACTTGGTTCAAATGACCACATAAATTTTTCCTATGCACAGAAGAAAGAATGAAATAAACTAAAAAGCGATTCAAAAAGGAGGGAAAAAAGATGAATCAAGAAAGATTGGATTTATTTCGATATGGAATAATCAGTCCATTAATAAGAAAAGAAGGGGAAAATGTAACAAAAAGTATAAAGGAGTTGAGTGAGAAGGAGTACTGGTATCAAGGAAAAGTAAAAAAGTTTAGTGAAGCAACAATAAGAAGATGGTATTATCAGTATAAAAAGGAAGGATTTGAAGCACTAGAAAGAAAAGAGAGAGGAGATAAAGAGAAGTCAAGGAAATTAAGTGAAGAATGCAAGGAGTATATAATATATTTAAGAGAAAAGTATCCAAAAATGACAACGAAAAAGATCTATGAAAAATGTAGAGAAGAGAAATATCTATCGAAAGAGATCAGTATAGATGTGGTATATGATTATTGTAAAACAAATGATATGAAAAGGAGAAAAGCAGTGAAAGAAGATAGAAGAAGATTTGAAAAAAGTTATCCAAATGAACTATGGCAAGGAGATACGACACCAGGTCCATATATAAAAATAAATGGAGAGAAATATCGAACGTATTTAATCCATTTTATAGATGATTATTCAAGGTTAATAGTGGGACATGGATTTTATATGAAAGATAATGCAATAAATGTTCAAAAGACCTTAAAAGAAGCAATAAAAAAGTATGGATTACCCAAACAAATATATTTAGATAATGGAAAAAGTTATAAGAATAACCAATTGGAATTAATAGGTGCTAGATTAGGAATTAAAGTAAGCCATACGCATCCCTATGATCCAGAGTCAAAGGGTTATGGGACAAAAAAAATTATGGGACATTTTTTTAAGAAAGTCCTTTTTTTATTATGTTTACTTTCTTTTTTTGTCCCATAATTTTATTGTAATGATTCTAAAAATTCCATTATGTCATTGTTTTTAATCCAATCTGGCAACTCTTTGCTTTCTGTATCAAAATAAGCTTTTTCAAGTATTTTTCTTTTGTTTTCATCAGTTACCTTCGCATATACCATTGTTGTTTCAATTGAACTATGACCAAGGAAATTACTTATTATTAATATATCAATACCACTATTTAACATTGATACCGCCTTGGTGTGCCTGAACATATGAGGATGCACTTTATCTGGGAATGTTTGACTTTTGATTTTGGCTCTGTTTGAGTATTTATCTATTTTATGTGAAATACCTTTTCTAGAATATTTTTCTCCACGACTATTACAAAATAAATATTGTTCGGATTGAATTATATTATTTTCATCAATATATTTTTTTAATAGGTTAGCTGTTTTTTCCAATATTGGTATTTCTCGGCATTTATTACCTTTTCCTAATACTTTTATCGAATAAGGCTTTTGTAATGAAACATCCTTTAATTTAATATTTATAAACTCACTAATTCTAGTGCCTGTATCATATAATACACTTAATAATATGAGATCGTTCTTTTCTTTTTGTTTATTAATATCTGGCTGTTCTAATAACAGTTTCATATCAGAATCACTTAAATATTCTACCAATTTGTGTGTGGCTTTTTTTGGTGATATTGATAATATACTATTTATATTTTCTAAACTTATCGGTTCTTCATACAATATATAATTACAAAACGAATTTATAGCAGCTTTTCTAATATTTCTAGTTGCTATACTACTTTTTGATTCAACATCATTCAAAAATTCAATTACTAGGTCTTTAGTAAAATCTTTTATGTCAAAATTTTTAACATTTATCTTTTTATTCTTAAGAAATCTTAAAAACAATTTAAAAGTATCTCTATAAGCTAAAATAGTATTATTGGAACAGCCTTTTTCTTGTTTTAGATAATTTGTAAAAAAATTTGTCATATATTTTGAAAATTTATTCATCTTTATCAATCTCCTCTTCTAACACTGGAATAATATCATTTATATCAGTACTCTTATTTTCCAAATATGGATATATTCCTAAAGTCATATTGTAATAGTAATAAGTTGCCCCTACAGTACCATGTCCTAAATATATTTGTAAGTATGGAAGAAATACTTTTAAATCTTTACCTTCAATTAGCCATTTATGAATGCAGTTAACAGTAAAGGTGTGTCTAAAATCATGTACTCTTGGACCATGACCAGTATGATGAATATTTGCTTGCCATAAATATTTTCTAAAGTGTTCATAAAAAGAATCTGTCGTAACTTTTCTATTAAATGAATTTCTAAAAAAATATTCATCCTTATCAGCAAAATTATTGTGTTTATCATTATACTCTTTCAACTTATTACACAATTTCTCTGATATTATTATCAATCTATCTTTATGATTTTTAGCATCTTTTACTATAAGAATATTTTCATTGTAATTAATATCCTTAATTTTTAGTGATAAAATTTCATTTATCCTCATTCCAGTAAATAATAGTAATCTGTAGATAACAGGCATTGCATCTGGTTTATAATCTTTTGATGAAGTTGCTTTAATATTGTCTATAATATCAAATAATTTTTTTATTTCATCCTTAGTATATATATGTGGATAATGCTTTTCTTTAACAGAATATAGCTTAGAAGGTAATATGTAATTTTTTGTATTAAATCTATACATATATTTTCCAAAACACCTAATAATACTAGCCCTTTTTGATAAATTATTTAGTGATTCGTTTGCTTTTCTTTTTAGCCAGCTTTTAACGATTTCTTTTGTTAAAATATTCTCACTAATATTTAGTTGTCTACACATATTATCAAAATCTCTTAGTTGGAAAAATAGTGATTTAGTTTGTTGGCCCAATAATTCTTTTTCATTTAAATAATTAGCTAATTCGTTAGAAAAAGCACTGTTAAATAATTCTGCATTATATTTCATAGTATTCATCATCTCCACAACATTCAATTAATTTTTCGGTATCAACTTTTAAATAATAACTTACTGAGCTTCTATTGTTATGTCCTAATATTGATGATATACTATCTATCTGAATGTTATTCTTTAACAAATTAGTTGCCAAACTGTGCCTTAAAGAATGCATTCCTTTTTTATGATAATCATCATCAATTTTTATTTTTGCCAAGTTCATATATTTTTTAATAATGCCTGACAGTGCATCAAAATCAGAAAACGGACCAATTGGTTTAACATGTCTTATAAAGATTACTTTAGAATCACATGCTGGTCTACCATTTTTTAGATAATCAATAATTGCCCAGCCGATATCACTTGGTAGTGGTAAATTTATTGGTTGTTTAGTTTTAGACATTATAAAATTAATTTCTTTCTTTTTCCAATCAATATCATTGATAGTTAAATGTTTTAAGTCCATTACTCTTATACCTAATTTTGCCACAAGTAATAACATTGCGTAATCTCTTTTCCCAATAGGATTTTGTGTATCTATTGCATCAATCATTTTTTTTATATCTTCTTTCTTCCATACAGATGGAATATTTGGATATTTACTTATTTTTATTGTTGGTACTAAATATTCTAATTTATTATTTGTTTTTTTCGTTGAATATAAAAACCTTAGAAAATCTCTTAGCGAATACATATATATCTTTAGAGAATTTTGACTAAGATTGACAAGAGATTCTAAATATTTTTTAACCGTATCAAAAGTAATATTATTTAAATCAGTAATACTATTTTCAGATAAAATTAATAAAAATCTCTTAATAGCATAATTCTTATATTGAATCGTTTTAATAGAGTTATTATTAGTTGCACAATAATTTAAATATTCATCAAATAGACTTTGATAAAATTCATTCAAAACTTGTTTTTTAATAAAATATTTAGTATATATTTTTCCATAACACATATAAGAATTTAATATCATTATTGATCGATAAGAATCATGATGTCCTTTTTCTAAATGATAAGTTTCAGATATTTTAAATATATCTTCTAAAAACTGATTGCCTATATCAACGGTATACTCAGTATATCTGTCTTCACAATATTCTTTCAACTTATTCCAAATTTTAGAATAGACATCTTGCGAAACTAAAGATATAGAAAATTATCAAAAAAAATGTTAATCTTATTCTAGGTGAGATAAAAAA
>CANQYK010000034.1 GCA_947628065.1 uncultured Bacilli bacterium
ATTTTTGTAAAAATATAAAAAATATTGTTGAAAAAGAAAAGACATGATATACTATGGTTAAATTTAAAGGAGTAAGTATATGTTAAAAAAAGAGAAAAAAGAATGGAAAGATGATTTGCTTTTTTATTCCCTTGGAATTTTGTCTGGTCTTTTAATTTTGCTTTTTTTCTCCTTTCGAAGATATCAATATGATAAAAAAGTATTAGAGAATTATATTTTTGTCTATCAAAACGATGAAAGAGATTGTAAGGTAGTAGGAACTACAAATTATAAGGTAAGTGTTAGTAGAAAGTATGAATTATTAAATGGAGTAAAGGGAAGTGTATGGGAACTAAAAAAGAAAAATAGTAAAAAGACCTATACTTTAACAACAGATAAAGATGGATATTTTTGTATCATTGGATTACCAAAAGGAGAGTATTCGATAAAAGAAGTAAAGGTTCCAAAAGAAAGAACGAAATATGAAAAAGAAATCAATTTTTCTTTGAATCAAAAGAATAAGGTTAAAGATATTAAGATTCATGATAAATATGAAAAAATAGCAGTCGTTGCCCTTGTAACGGATGAACTTGGAAATCCAATTCCTGATAGAGAGTTTGAACTGTATCATGATACAACGAAAGTAAAAAGTACTAAAACAAATGAGAAAGGGCAATTAGGGTTTATTAATATTCCAAGAGAAGAAGGAATTTATTTATTGGATAAAAAGACCAATAAAAAATACAAAGTAAAATTAGAAGATACCCTTAATGTTTATCGCTTTTTTATTAAAGAAAGTAGGTTGCACGAATGAAAAGAAAAAATGTAGTAGGAATTATAATATTTCTTGTTCTTCTTTCTTTGATAGGACTTTTATACTATGTAGAAAAAGAGGATAATAATTTAAAAACAAAAATAAATGCAATAAGAAAAGAAGAAGAGAGCTATCCTGTTGCTTTAAAACAGATAAAAGTAACAGAAGAGAAAAAAAGAAAAGAATATCATCCTTATTGGGATACGATTTATAAAGCAGGAGATGAATATGCAGATATTTATTCTTTGTCGTATCAGAAAAGTACGTTAAAAAAGGGAAGTATCTTAAAATATAAAAAAGATGCTTCAAAGGAATTGTTGGCTTTATTAAAAAGTTCTTATCCATATGTATCACTTGATAAGACAAAGGATGATCAATTTGATAGTTTACAACTTGCTATTTGGAATCTTGCATATCGAACCAATGAATCCAAAACCAAAAAATCATTGGAAGATATGGTAGAAGAATTAGGGGAAGAAAAAATAAAAGACAATGTATTAGAAAGGGCCAAAAATTATATCACATTAGCAGAAAAACTTGATACCGATACAATGAAAATAAAACCAACGTTAGAATTTACAAGCAACGATTTAAAATGGAATCTAAAAGATCAAAAAAGAATTGTCGGGCCTTTTGTATATGATAGTACATGTATGGAAAAAGAAATCATTGATGTAATCGTGGAAAGTGAAAATGGAAATCGTCTTTTCTTTACCGTTGTGGATGAAGATGGAAAGAAAATAGAAGATTTAACAAAAACTTCAACTTTTTATATTTCTTTGGATCAAGATTATCTTGATTTTAGGGTACAATTAAAAATAGATTATTATTATTTAAGAGCTGCTATTTATGAAGATGAAAAGAAAGAAGAGTATTTGCTTCGTACCTATACGAAGTCGAATAAAAAGAAGGCAATTCGTGTTCATATTAGAACCGATGAAGATGAGGAAGAAGAAGGAGAAACAGAAAGTATGGTTATAGAAGCATAAAAAGCTTGCAATCTATAATTGACTATGTTAGAATAGCTTGAAAAAAGCGTGAGAGGTAGATGTAGTTTGAAAAAAGTATTAAGGGAAGAGAAAAAATATTTGCTTTCTTATAGGGGTTATTATTCTCTAAAACATTCTTTAGAACAAGTCTTAATTTCAGATGAACACAATAAAAAAGATGGCTATATGGTTCGCTCCTTATATTTTGATACACTCGACAATAAAGATTACAATGAAAAATTAGAAGGAGTAGAAAAACGAAGAAAAATAAGACTTCGAATTTATGATACAAAGGCAGAAACCGCTTTTTTAGAAATCAAGCAAAAAGATGGTATGTATCAGGAAAAACGTTCTTTGGAAGTTACAAGAAGAGATGCGAAGGAATTAATTCATGGAAATTATCAAGTTTTATTAAACTATGATAATGCTTTTGCGGAAGAATGCTATGCTTTGTTGACAGAAAACAATTATCAACCAAAAACAGTAGTAGAATACCAAAGAATTGCTTTTATCGCGAAAGAGAATAATATTCGTATTACATTTGATAGCAATATAAGAGCAACAGAAAGTAATTTTGATATCTTTGATGAACATCTTTTGCTTTATCCTGTTTTTTATCAGGATCAAGTAATATTAGAAGTAAAATACAATGGATTTTTATTAAGCTATGTAAAAGCTTTAGTAAACCAGTGTAATAAAAGTCCATTGTCTGTTAGTAAATATTGCTTAGCAAGAAAAGTAAGTTTAGGGTTTGTATATTAGGTAGTAGAAAAGGAGTAAAAAAATGAAAAATGCAATTTTAGAAGCTTTAGAACAAAGTGGTACTTTAAGCACAGGACAAATTATTTTAAATTTAGGGGTAGCCGTAATAATAGGATTTTGTATTTATATTTCTTATTATATTTCCCATCTTGGAACGGTTTATAGCAAAAAGTTTAATGTATCTTTGGTCATGTTAACCATTTTAACTGCTATGGTTATGACCGTTATTGGTAACAATGTAGCGTTATCGTTAGGTATGGTCGGTGCTTTATCTATTGTTCGTTTTCGAACGGCAATTAAAGATTCAAGAGATACGGCATATATTTTCTGGACCATTATCGTTGGTATATGTTGTGGTGTTAGTGACTATTTAGTAGCAGGAATTGGAAGTGCCATTGTATTTGTTATTATGTTAGTACTTGGACTTATTAAAAATGATGAACGTATTTTATTAGTTGTAAAGGGTCCTAGAAATGATGATTTAAAAATAGAAGGAATTATTTTTGAATATTATCATCATAAGGCAAATTTAAAGGTAAAAAATACTACAACCGATAGTGTAGAGTATATTTATGAATTATCAAAAAGAACATATAACAAACAATTAAAAAGAAAAGATAGTATCACGGATGCTTTATACAAAGTAAAAGATCTTGATTACGTTAATATTGTAGTACAAAATGATGAAATAAGTGGATAATATGAAAAATAAGATCATTGTAATAAGCATCTCTTTGTTTCTTGTTGTTCTATGCTTTCTTGCGAAAACCAATACAGTAGAAGTAACATTCGAAGCAAAAGAGGATGAATTTTATAGAAAAAACAATATATGTGATAAAAAAGAAACTGATTTTTGTACGCATTTACCAATTGTTACGATTGATACAAACAATCAAGCAATTCCTGGTGAAGCACGTGATGGTACTACAATTAGAACGGATATCAAAATAATTGATAATAAAAAAGGTGGAAATCATATAGAAGATAAAGCCGATATAAAAACAGAAGCAGATATAAGATATCGTGGTAATTCTTCTATGCATTTTGATAAAAAAGGTTATTTGTTAAACTTTGTTCAAAAAGATGGAACCGAAAACAAAGTAAAAGTTATGGGAATGGAAAAACATGATGAATGGGTTTTACATGGGCCTTTTTTGGATAAAACATTAATTAAAAACTATTTATGGTACAATATTTCAAGAAAAATGATGGACAGTGCTCCAGATTGTCGTTTTTGTGAATTATTTGTAGATGGTGATTACAAAGGACTTTATTTGATGGTAGAAGCTCCAACAAGAGGAGATAAAAGTAGGATGCAAATATCAAAATATAATGAAAAAGATGATTTTTCTAGTTATATTGTTCGTTTTGATCGTCCCAATAAAAATCCAGACGAGAATTTAGTTAATTTTAGCTTTTATACGTATTTATCTTCTTCTCGATTAGAAGTTATTTATCCTGGAAAAACCAAATTAAAAGATAGTGTTAAGAAATATATTAATGATGATATCAGCCGTTTTGAAAAAGCATTGTATTCTTATGATTATGATAGTTTTCGTTATGGGTATAAAAAGAATTTAAATGTTGACTCTTTTGTAAATTATCTAATCATCAATGAATTTACACAAAATGTCGATGCTGGTAGAAATTCTACTTATATTTATAAAGATATCAGAGGAAAATACAATATGTATGTCTGGGATTTTAACAATGCCAATAATTCCTATATTAATCGTGAGATTAAAACAGATGAGTTTGAATTTCAATTGCACCCTTGGTTTGAGATGTTACTTGCAGATGAATATTTTACCAAGCAAGTATTAAGTCGATATCAATATTTAAGAAAAATTGATGTTTTAAAGGAAGAGTATTTACTTAACTATATTGATGATATTATTGATTATTTAGGGGATGCTGTGGATAGAAACTTTGAAGTTTGGGGTTATACATTTCAACAAGAGAAAGGTTTATTGGAACCATTTAGTAGGAATCCAACAAGTTATGAAGAAGCGGTGAAACAATTAAAAACACATATTAAAGAAAGAGGAAGATTCTTGGACAAATATTTTGTTACCATTAAACAATTTTCTGCTGAGAGTAAGGTGAAAAAATATAATCATTAAGGAGGTAAGGTATGAAAAAGTATTTAATTATAAGTTCTATTCTTATTGCTATCGTACTTCTTTTTGATCTTTGTTATTATGAATTTGGATTGTTTATTGATTTTGAACCAGATAAAAAAGTAACCACTTTTATAAAAACATCAGAAAAAGATATTTTAATGAAAACAGATGGAAAATATAAACCTTTCGAAATCAAAGGTGTTGATTTAGGATCTGGTATTCCTGGTCATTTTGCAACAGATTATGCCATTGATAAAGAAACCTATCTTCGTTGGTTTCGACAAATCAAAGAAATGGGTGCAAATACCATTCGTGTTTATACCATATTAAATGATGATTTTTACCAAGCTTTTTATGAGTATAATAAAAACAATAAAGATCCTCTTTATTTAATTCATGGTTTATGGGTGAATGATTATATACAATATTCTAGAAGAGAAGCGTATGATAAAGAGTTTTTAGGACAATTTTTAAACGATAGTAAAAAGTTAGTTGATATTATTCATGGAAAAAGACAAATGGCCCTTGGAAATTATGCCGGTACTGGTGGGACAGGATTTTTCTTTAAGGATATTTCACCTTGGGTAATTGGTTATATTTTAGGAGTAGAATGGGAAGATTATACTGTTGCGTTTACAGATAATATTGATGTTGAGAAAAGTTCTTACAAAGGAAAATATATGTATACATCAAATGATTCTACTGCGTTTGAAGCAATGCTTGCGCAAGTTGGGGATAAAATCATAGAATATGAAAGCAAACGCTATAAAGAACAAAGATTAGTAGCTTTCGCTAATTGGCCTACCACCGATCCTTTTTATCATTCCCAAGATTATGGACAATCAGCTGTTTATAAAGTTGCAGCTATCGATGTAGAACATATTCTATCAACAAAGAAAGTACTCTCTGGTCAATTCGCATCTTACCATGTTTATCCTTATTATCCAGATTTTTTAAATCATCAAAGTGAGTACAAAGATTATGTTGATGAAAACGGAAAACGAAATACTTATCGCGCTTATTTAGAGATGTTAAATCAACATCATTCGATGCCAGTTGTTATTAGTGAATTTGGAATTCCAGCTTCTCGTGGTATGGCACATATGGATGAAAATACGGGAAGAAATCAAGGAAGAATGAGTGAACAAGAGCAAGGAGAAGCACTGGTTGAAAGTTATCAAGATATCAGAAAAGCAGGAATCGACAATGCTATTATCTTTACTTGGCAAGATGAATGGTTTAAGCGTACTTGGAATACTATGCACGCAGTTAATTTAACGAAAACGCCTTACTTTAGTGATTATCAGACAAACGAACAATTCTTTGGACTTTTATCCTTTGATCCTGGAAAAGAAAAGAGTGTTTGTTATGTTGATGGTGATGTAAAAGAATGGAAGAAAAAAGATATTGTCTTTCAAAAAAATGGTATCACCATTTATAACAAATACGATGAAAAGTTTGTTTATTTCCGAATCCACAAAAAAGATTACAATGGTGAAAAACTTTATATGCCAATTGATATTACTCCAAAAAGTGGAGCCAAAAAAAGCAAGGAACAAAATGTTTCTTTTGAACGAAATGCAGACTTTTTATTAGTATTGGATGGTAAGGACAATTCAACATTACTTGTTCAAGAACGTTATAATACGTTAAAAGCAAACTTTGGCTATGAACTAACCCAAACCAATAGTTTTTTAAACCCACCAAAAAAGAATAGTACAAAGTTTGAAAAAATAGAGTTATTATTAAGAGAAATATTAATCAAAGAAGTAATTGATGAAAATGATAGATCAGAAAAAATTATAACACCTGCTGTTACCTATGATACTGGAAAATTATTACATGGTAATGCCAATCCAGATAGTAAAGATTACAATTCCATTGCAGATTTTATGATTCAAGGAGATGATATTGAAATTAGACTTCCTTGGCAATTGCTTAACTTTTCCGATCCTTCCAATATGAAAATTCATGATGATTATTATGAGAATTATGGAATAGAAGAACTTGGAATTGATAAAATGTATGTAGGAATAGGAACAGGAGAAGAAACAATTTCAATGAAGAAAATCCCTTTAAAAGGATGGAAGAGAAACGTTACCTATCATGAGCGATTAAAAAAATCATATGATATGATAAAAAAGATATGGAAGGATAGTGAATCATAATGTTTGATGCGACAAGTATAATTTATTTGTATATCTGTATTATAATTTCTACAATTTTATTTGATTTATGGTACACCTTTTATGATAGACTATCAGCGAAAAGAAACAAGAAAAAAACAAAACAATACAAAGAAAAAATAGTAGAAGAAATAAACAAGAAAAAGATGAAAAAAGAAGAAAAGCATTTAAAGTATTTTACTAAAAAATTAAGAAGAGTAAACAATCTTTTGGCTTATCAAAGTGCTCTTGATGAGTTAAAGAAAGAAGAAGGAAAAGAAAAAATTGACCATTATTTAACCATATATGGAATACTCTTTCAAAATCTTGTTGTTCATTATCGAAAGAAAAATTCTATTTATAAAGCTTTTCTTGCTTCTTTTCTTACCAAACATTATCCTTTTCGCTTATCATGGAATCGCTATATTGATGATGAAATGATGAATTATGTAAGCGATAAGTCCATTTATTGTAGAGAAAATGCAATGTTATATTTTTATCAAAGAGGATCATCCGACCTTGTTCTTCAAGCTCTCAAAAAGTTAAATCGTAACAACTTATATTATAATAAAAAACAGTTTGCAAATGATTTATTAAAATTTCGAGGAAACCATGAAGAATTAGATCATGCTCTAATGAAAGACTTTTCTAATTTTTCTGTCGCAATTCAAATTGGAATTGTTAATTATTTTCGGTTTTCTAACAATGATTTTCGAAAGAAAATATACGAAATGTTAAAAAGTTCCCATTACGATAAAGAAGTAGATTTGGCTTTTATTCGTTATCTTGGAAAAAATGTTTATATGGAAGCCCTTCCACTTTTATTATCTTTTCTTCAGATGGATGATGAAAAAAATATTGAATATAAAATTATTACAGCACAAGTAATTTTTAGTTATGATGTAGAACAAGTTCGAAAGGCTTTAATTTTTTGTCTTAGTGATAACAATTGGTATATTCGAAAAAATGCTGCAGAATCACTTTTCAAAATGAAGCGAAGTGAAGAAGATGATGAGATGCTTTTGAATCTTGAAGATCGTTATGCGAAAGAAATGGTAGAATATGTCTTTGTATCCAAAAGAAAGAAACAAATAAAGAAGAAGGATGGTAGTAGTTATGTATCAGTTAATTGAGTTTGGGAAAGCATTTCTTGTAGTCGTTAACATTTTCTTTGTTATTTATTTAATTGGTTATTCTACTTATTTGTTTCTTTGTTCTATTATTGGTAATTTAACCTTGTTTCAACAAAGAAATTATCGAAAATTAAGCAATAAACTACAAGATGATTACTATGTTCCCGTATCCATTTTAGTACCAGCTTATAATGAGGAACTAACGGTTGTTGATACTGTAAAGTCTTTGCTGGAATTAAATTATCGACTTTATGAAATTATTGTAATTGATGATGGATCAAAAGATAAAACCAAAGAGAGTTTGATAAAGTATTTTAATATGGTAAAAATTGATCGACCCATAAGAAGACAAATAAAAACCAAAAATATTTTAGAAATTTATGAAACAACAGATTCTCCAATTAAAGTAACACTAGTTTGTAAAGAAAATGGGGGAAAGGCAGATGCTTTAAATGTTGGAATTAATGTTGCAGAGTTTCCATACTTTACTTCTATTGATGCCGATTCCATGTTACAATATGATTCTCTTGAAAACATTGTAAAACCAATCTTAGAAGATGAGAGAGTTGTTGCTTGTGGTGGTGTTGTTCGAATTGCTAACGGACTAGAACTAGAAGATGGTAAAGTAAATGAATATCATTTACCAAAAGGTATTTTAACCAGTATGCAAGTCCTAGAATATGATCGATCTTTTCTTGCATCTAGAATTTTATTTGATCAATTTAATGGGAATCTTATTATATCAGGTGCATTTGGATTATTTAAAAAGGACGTTGTTTTAGCAGCTGGTGGATATGATCACGATACAGTTGGTGAAGATTTTGAATTGGTTATTAAACTACATGTATTTTGTCGAATGCATAAAATTGATTATCGGATTCGTTATGTATCGGATGCTATTTGTTGGTCGCAAGTACCAACAACAGTAAAAGATTTAATGAAGCAAAGAAGAAGATGGAACAAAGGATTATTACAAGGGATGATGAAATACAAAGAATTATTTTTAAATCCAAAATATGGACTTATTAGTTTTATTTCTTTTGCATATTATCTTCTTTATGAATTGTTTTCACCTTTCATTGAATTCTTTGGTATTTTTACCATGATTGCTTCTTATTTTTTAGATTTATTAAATGTTCCATTTATGATTATATTCTTCTTAATTTATGTATTGTTTGGTGGAATTTTATCCCTTTGTACCTTTTTATCAAGGCTTCATATTGAAAACATAAAATTATCTTTTTATGATGTTGTTAAAGCCATACTATTATGTGTGTTTGAAATTACAATATTACGCTTTATTGTTTTACTAGCTCGCTTTTCTGCTTTCTTTGGTTATAAGAAACATAAAAATGAGTGGGATCGAGTAGAGAGAATTCAAATTAAGTATAAAAGCTCCAAAATAAAATAGAAAAAATGTTATATACTTTATAAATAAGAAATGTTATAATGGATGAGAAACGAGGTGTCAACATATGTTAGGATATTATCAATTGACCAAAGAACAGATTGAAAGCCTACCAAAAGGAAGTAAAAATTTAGAAGATAATATTTATGATTTATGCTGTCCACTAATTACAAATCAGAAAGAAAAATTAGATAAAAATTTATTATGTTTGTATGAAGTTCTTGCTATTCCTATTCTCTCTTATGAGGAAGCAAAAGAATATGATTATGATAAAATAAAAGATTTCTCTAAATATATTGAAACCTTTTCTTCTTATTTAAAAATGAATGTTCCAATAGAATTGTTAGAAGAAGAAGCAATTGGTCATTTATTACGTGTAGCAAAGTATGCGAAAGACTTAGCTGAAAAGGTAAAGTTAGAAAAAGAAATGGTTAAAAATATTTATATTGCTTCTCTTTTTCATGATATTGGTAAATACTTAATTCCAGATGAAATCATTAGTAAAAAGGGAAAATTAACCGATGAAGAGTTTGCTTTGATGAAAGAACATAGTAAATATGGTTGTGATATTTTAAATGACTTTTTGAATGATGAAATTATAGAAATTATTCATTATCATCATGAACGTTGTGATCAAAGTGGATATCCCAATGGAATTGTTCCTAATATCGGTGCCAAAATATTAGGAATTGCTGATAGTTATGATGCTATGACATCAAGTAGAGTTTATCATAAGATAAAAAGTAGGGAAGAAGCCATTAAAGAATTACTACTTTGTACGATTCCGAAAGAAGAAGGTGGAAAAGGCGTTCTTTATGATCGGAATTTGGTAGAAAATTTTATTGAAATAATATAAAAATCTAGAAATGAAATCAGTAATTTCTAGATTTTTTTACTTAAAGTTATTAATCATTATTAAAGACATAATAATTTGATAGTAATTGATATCATTAGAATTATCTGTTATAAAATCGACTTTCTAAAAGTAAAGTTTTGCAAATGCATTTGCAAAAAAAATTATTTTGACACTTTTTGCAAATGCTATTAAATTTAAAGATATCTTGATAATTGATATTTTTTAAATAAAAAAGCAACCATTACGGTTACTTATAATACAATGGCAATTAAATTATTGGATCCTTTGTTAACTACTTTTGATAAGGTTTGTTGTAGTTTATAACGAATGTTATCTGGCATCATAGCAATCTTAGATTGGATTCCTTCTTGAACAATGTTATCTAAACTTCTACCAAAGATTTCACTTTTCCAAATCTCTTCTGGATTTTTTTCATAATCTCGCATTAGATAATCAATTAATTCTTTGCTTTGCATCTCGCTTCCAATAATTGGTTCAAAGGTAGAATTTACGTCCACACGTATCATATGGATACTGGGTGCGACAGCCTTTAATTTGACTCCATATCGTGATCCTTGTTTGATGATTTCTGGTGTATCTAGTTTCATATCTTGTATGCTTGGTGTTGCGACACCATATCCTGTTTGTTTTACCATTTTAAGGGCATATTTAATTTGATCGTATTCTCTTTTTGCTTCTTCATACCCTTGAAACAAAGATAGTAAACCAGCCTTGCTTGTAACATCAATTTTTACAATATCGGTTAATACTTGATTGTATAATTCTGCTGGTGCTTCTAAGTTAATGGTTACAATTCCAGTTGCAGGATCGACATTGGATAAATAAGCTTTTTCTATAACATCACAATCTCTAAAGTGTTCGGTAATATTTTCAATGTCTCTTAGCTTATCAATTTCTACAACACTTTCTTTGATTGCACTGATATATTCTTTCTTTATCTTATTGTCATGATTTAAAATGGCAATCCACTCAGGCATATTAACTTTTACTTCTAGTATTGGGAATTCATAAAGTGCTTCTCTTAAAATCGACGTCATTTCTCGTTCATTCATCGTATCTATATTAATTGGTAAAACAGGAACATTATGTTCTTCTTTTAAACTTTCTGCAAGTCGTTCTGTTTCTGGTAGGGTAGGATGCGTTGAATTCAGTAAGACAATAAAGGGTTTACCAATATCTTTTAATTCTTCTATTACTCTATTTTCTGCTTCTAAATAATCACTTCGATTAAATTCACCAATGGATCCATCGGTTGTTACAACAATACCAATGGTAGAGTGATCTTTGATTACTTTTTCAGTTCCAATTTCTGCTGCTTCTGTAAAAGGAATCTCTTCATCATACCATGGTGTTTTTACCATTCTAGGACCATTCTCATCGCTTGCCCCTTTCGCATTATCAATAACAAAACCAACACAATCTACAAGCCTTATGTTACAACTAAAGTCATCAATATCTACTTTTGCAGCATGATTAGGAATAAACTTAGGCTCTGTTGTCATAATGGTTTTTCCCGCTGCACTTTGGGGAATTTCATCCAATGTTCTTTTTTTCTCATATTCATCTTCAATGTATGGAACAACAAGTGTTTCTACCATTTTTTTAATAAAGGTACTTTTTCCTGTTCGAACCGCTCCAACAACACCAAGATAAATATCTCCTCCAGTACGAAGGGCAATGTTTTTTATAATTTCATATTTTTCCATTTTCATCACCTTTTTCTTTTCATTTTAACTTTATGAGAGAAAAGATCGGTTTATGCTAAGAAAAAAAGAACTTATTTGTTCTTTAAGGCTTTATCAATTTGAAAGATCGATAATGGTTTTTCTGTAAGTGTAGGGTAAGGATAAGAATCTGTTCTTTCTTCTGTTTTTATTTTTTCTTCAACTTTGATTATTTTTTCCACATTTTCAAAGACATGAGGTGGATATTTTTCTTTCATCTTATCAGTTTTACTTACGCCATAAAATTGTAATTTCTTATAACTTGCTGTATATAAGATATCTTCTATACTTTGTAGTTTTCGAACATCGGATAAATTGTCAAGAACAAAAACATAGTCTAAATCTTCTTTCTCTATGACTTTATAAACTTGAGAAATAAAAGTAGATGTTAAAGAATCAAGTGGTGAATAAGAAATAACAAACAAAGCTGTTTTGGTATCCTTTAGTTGTTCTAGGTGAATTTTTTCGTTTTGAAAAGATTGTAATAAAGTAGGTCTTAAAAAGTAGTTGTTTAACGCTTGTTTTATTACTGCTATAATACTATCTCTTGTCTCAGGTGGTGCGAAAAGAGTAGGGGATGTAGCAATATAAATAGGATCCATAATATCAAGTGTTTTTATATATTCTTTTAAGTTTGTATATTCCATACTGTTACAAGCAAGAAGCAAATTAGCAAGACTTGCAAAGTGTACTTCTTCTTTTTTAGCTAGTTTAAATAAAAGTAGGACAAGTCCTGTAAAAAAGTCACTAGCAGAGTTTTCCCAAAAAGGATCTCCTTTATGATCAGGTTGAAATAAAGTTTTTCCAAAGTCTTTTATCATTTCAATGGCATCATCCATTTCTCCATTGTGATAAAGATAATAAGGGTAAGATAGGGGATCAAACCCATCAGAATGTTTTAAGTTTTTAAAGTTACAAACTTTGATTGTGTATCCATTTTCTTTTAATTCTTTTGCAAATCTAGGATAATATTCTTCTTTACTATCTAAAATAAGAAGATTTTTTCCTTCCTTAATTTTTTCTTCTACTTCTGGAAATAAAATTCCTCTTGTTTTTCCCATTTTACTGTTTCCAATAATCATAATTTGTTTTTCTAACATAATCTTTTTCCTTTCTTTTGCTGATTCTCTTCTAAAAGAACACCGCTTTCTGTATGTTCTCTAAGATAATCAAGTTGTTTTATTTTTCCTTCTATTTGAAAGCGTTCTTGATAAAGTTCTTCTTTCTTTTTCAAGTAAATCGTTTCATTGAACTTCATCCAGTTCTCTTTGATCTCATCCAAAGTAAATCCTGCTTTTTTATATTGCTCGATTAATTGTGCTTCTTTTAAATTCCGTTCTCCATAATAGCGATAAGAAGAATAAATATCAACCTCTTCTGGAATTAGAAGACCAATTTCATTATAATAACGAAGTGTTCGAATGGATAAGTTGGTAAGACGTGCGAACTGCCCAATTTTATACATAAATACCTCCTTTTGTTGCTTCCTCCTTTCAACTATAGCATACGGCAGACTACGTCCGCAACCTAACCAATCAATCTAAAAATCTCAAAAATAAAAACAAACCTCTTGAAATAGT